>JADFSS010000063.1 GCA_022560655.1 Candidatus Neomarinimicrobiota bacterium | reverse complement strand
CGTCATCGCTCGCATCGGCACGGAAGGCGAAGTCCCTGGCAAGGAGGTGGCGGGTGCTCCTGCTGAGGACCGCCCCAAAGCCGATGCCCAGCCGCCATCCACCGCTGGGCCCGGCGCCGGCAGTCAGCCCACCGTAGTCCCGCAGCCTGAGCGTCAACCCCAGCCCCCGGCTCCCCCGACGAGCCGCGCCAACGGCCGCTTCTACTCCCCGCTGGTGCGGGCGATCGCCAAAAAAGAGGGCCTGGCCCTCGACGAACTGGGCCGCATTGCGGGCAGCGGTCGCCAGGGACGCGTAACCAAGACCGACCTGCTGGCCTATCTCGAAGCGCGCGGGAAAGTCGCCCCGCTCACCGCTGCCGGCGAGCCGCAAGCTACCCCTGTCCCAGGCCGGGGTGAGGGCCTGGTGGACGAGGTGGTGCCCATGTCGCGCGTCCGTCAGCGCATTGCCGAGCACATGCGGCAATCGCTGGACACGTCGGCCCACGTTTATTCGGTCGCCGACTGCGATATGAGCCGCGCCGTCGAGGCACGCGCCCGGCACGGCGATGCCTTCCGCCAGCGGGAGGGGTTCAAGCTCACCTACACGCCCATGATCGCCTACGCCACCATCAAGGCCATCCGCGAGTTTCCCCTCACCAATGCCAGCATCAAGGGCGCCGATATCATCATGAAGCGCAACATTAACCTGGGTATCGCCGTGGCTCTGCCCGATGACAGCCTCATTGTGCCGGTCATGCAGCGTACGGAAGAGCTCAATTTCCTGGGGGTGGCCCGCAGCATGAGCGACCTTGCTCAGCGCGCCCGCGATGGCCAGTTGAAGCCCGATGAGGCCGTCGGGAGCACCTTCACCATTACCAATTTCGGGGTTTTTGGAAGCATCATCGGGCTACCCATTATCAACCAGCCCAACGTGGCCATCCTCGGTGTGGGTGCCATCAAGAAGGAACCGGTGGTCATGGAAACCGCGATGGGTGACAGTATTGTCATCCGCTCCATGATGATGCTCTCCCTGGGGCACGATCATCGCCTGGTTGATGGGGCCTACGGCGCACGCTTCCTGCAGCGCATTATCCACTACCTGGAGACTCTGGATTGGGAACAGGAACTGTAAGCATGCCGACGCCACCATTGGCATCCGCTGCTCAAACTGAGCGCGCCAACTTGCCCGCTGGATCCCGGCGGCCCCCGTGGATGAAGATCAAGATCCGCACTGAGGCCAACTACCGCGACATTCGCAGGCTCGTGCGCGACAAGGGTCTGCACACGGTGTGCGAGGAGGCTCGCTGCCCCAATATTTACGAGTGCTGGGAGCGCCGTAGCGCCACCATCATGATCCTCGGCGATGTCTGCACCCGTTCGTGCGGGTTCTGCGCGATCAAGACGGGGCGGCCATCGTCCCTGGATGAGCAGGAGCCCTCCCGGGCGGCCGAGGGGGTGAAGGCCATGGGGTTGGCGCACTGCGTCATCACCTCGGTTAACCGTGACGAACTGCCCGACGGCGGCGCCCGTATCTGGGCGGAAACCATCCGTGAGATTCACCGGCAGGTGCCCGGCTGCAGCGTGGAGGTTCTGATCCCCGATTTTAGGGGCGACCGCCTGGCCCTCCAGCAGGTCATGGCTGCCCACCCGGAAATATTGGCCCACAATCTGGAAACGGTGCCGCGCCTGTATAGCCGGGTTCGGCCCCAGGCAAATTACCGGCAAAGCCTGGAAGTTCTGCGCTACGCCCACGCGCATGGGATGACGGTAAAGGCGGGCATCATGGTAGGCATCGGCGAGCGGCCCGAGGAGGTGTATGCACTCTTGGCTGACGCCGTCGCAACGGGCTGCCAGATTTTCACGATCGGCCAGTATCTCCAACCCGACCGCAGCCACCTGCCCGTCGACCGATTCGTCCATCCCACGGAGTTTGACAGCTATCGTCGCGCGGGTCTCCGGCTCGGATTCAAGGTGGTGGAATCGGGTCCACTGGTGCGTTCATCCTACCACGCCGATGAGCAGGCGGCCCTGCTGGGTGCGCGTTCCGCGGCGCAAGCGGGGTAGGTGTGGCCGGCCCGGCAGAGCCATGGAACGCCCCCGCTCAGCACTGATTTCGGTTATTGTCGTGGCCGGCCTGCTGTTGGTTTACCTGGTCTACCGGCCCTCGTTTGCCGGCCGCCTGAGTCTGGGCGCTTCAGTGGCCACACCGCCGCCACTCAGCGCTCAGCCCTTTCATGCAAGTTTCGTCAGTGAGGAGGTTTGTCTGCAGTGTCACGCCCAGGGAAAAGAGCTCCCTTCGTTAGGACTGGTGGCCAAAAAGGTCCCCCACGAGCCGCGCCGCAACTGCGTGACCTGTCACCTGCTCCCCACGCGACTCTAGCCCGCATAAGAAGGCTTCTGTCTCTGGAGCCGGCCTGGGTTCGGGTCTTGCAGGTGAATCCCATCAGGCGAATATTCCGCAACGGGCCACCGGGAGCCCAGCTCCGGCTGCTCGCACTGCTTGTGCAGGAAAATAGCGGTGAGGCCAAGGCTATCATGCGCGAGCTGCGCAAGGGGTTGTCAGAAACCCCCGAGGTGGCGCGCATTCTGCGCCGACAGCGACCGGATGGCACCTGGCCGGTCGATGCGCCAACCCCTGACACGAAAGGGGCGGCTGGCCAACTGGTCCTTTTGGGGCTCCTGGAAAATCTCCACGCGCTGGTTCATCTTGGCGCCCACCGCAACTGGCCCGATGTGACCCGCGGCCTCCGGGCACTGCTGGAGCGCCAACGGCCCGATGGCCGCTTTGCACTGCTCTATCATCACCACGCCAGCATTGGGCGCCTGCTCATGACCTTGGGACAACGGAATGCGCCGCCTGTCCACCGCGCAGCCCACTGGATCGCAGAGCGCCAGCGCGAGGATGGTGGCTGGCTGCACCCCGAGATGGCGGGTCGGCGCGTCCGTCCGCCGTCGTGCCTCTGGACCACGGCGGAGGTGCTGGCCTTCATCGCCCGCTACCCCAGCTACCGGATCAAGCAGCGCCTGCCCCGCGCCGCTGAATACCTGCTGGAGCACGCCCTGGAAGCCAACTCCACCACGCTTCTCCCCGACGCCGGTGCGTGGGATGTGTTGGCGGAAGGGTCTCAGGGACAGCGCCTCTTTCAGGGTGGCACGCTGAAGGTGTTGGACGGCCTGTCACTGGCCGGCAGCAACCCGTCCAACACGACTTTCAAGAAGCTCTACACCTGGCTGTTGGACCAGCAGCTGGACAACGGCCATTTCCCCCGCGTCGCCGGACGAGACAGGGAAGGTGACGCATGGGTGACCGTCCGGGCGCTGGAGGTGATCCACCGCGTAGAGACCACCCGGCCAGTCTGACAATCTGCCAAAGCGGCTGCATTTTATTGGGAGTCAGCCATTGCGGCAGATGTTGCCCATCTAAACCGTCCGGTCCCTGTCAGCGGCATGATAGTTGTTGCTATTGGGGCAGGCGGGTCGGAAACTTTCACGGCACTAACTGTTAAGCGGGGTATCAATGTCTGACAGCGAAAAGAACGGGGACCAGGGACAGAACGAGCAGGTTGATCCGGAGGAAGTGAAAATCGCCGGGGGGGAAGAGTTCCCGGTCATGCCACTGCGCAACACCGTCCTATTTCCGCAGCAGATCATCCCCATATACATAGGCCGCGAGCAGTCGCTCAAACTCATCGACGATCTGCCCT
Source organism: Candidatus Neomarinimicrobiota bacterium (assembly GCA_022560655.1). Taxonomy (NCBI): domain Bacteria; kingdom Pseudomonadati; phylum Fidelibacterota; species Fidelibacterota bacterium. The sequence continues at coordinate 9,154 of JADFSS010000063.1, read as the reverse complement.
CCGGCCGCAAGATGCTGGTGGTCGTGGCCCAGCGGGACGGCACCATCGAGGTTCCCACGGAAGACGATCTCTACGTTTGGGGCACGCTGGCCGTTGTCATGAAGATTTTCGACATGCCCGACAATTCCAAGTCGGCCATTGTCCAGGGCATCGCCCGCGTCAAAATCGACCAATTTCTCACAGCGGGCCCGTATTTCCGCGCGGTCATCAGCCGGGTGGACGAAACGGAAGACGACAGCCTTGAGGCCAGCGCACTGGTCAGCAACCTGCGCCAGATTTATCACCGCCTCATTGAGGTGGTACCCTATCTCACGGATGAACAGGCCAGCGTACTATCCAACATTCAGGATGCAGGTCGCGTGGCCGACCGCGCTATCTCCATGATGAATATCCCTAATCAGGAGAAACAGGAAATCCTGGAAGAGATGGAGGTCAAGCAGCGGTTGGAAAAGTCGACGGTGATTGTCAACCGGGAGATACAACGCGCCGAGCTGGGAGAGAAAATCCAATCTGAGGTGCAGGACGAGATTTCCAAGACCCAGCGCGAATACTACCTCCGCGAGCAGATGAAAGCCATTCGCCGGGAGCTGGGCGAAGACGAGCAGACCATGGACCAGAAAGAGCTGGAGGACAAGGTCAAAGCCGCGGAAATGTCTGAGGAGGCGGAAAAGGTGGCCCTGAAAGAACTGGAACGCCTCACCCGGATACCGCCGCAGTCGCCCGAGTTCACCGTTGCCCGCACCTACATAGACTGGCTCACCGACCTGCCGTGGAGCAAGTCCACCGAGGACAACAACGATGTGGTCAATGCCCGCCATATCCTCGACGAGGACCACTACGGTCTGGACAAGGTCAAGGAGCGCATCAGCGAGTACTTGGCGGTGCGCAATCTCAAGGCCCAGCAGGACGGAGACGGCACCCTCAAGGGCCCCATCCTCTGTTTCGCGGGTCCTCCGGGAACGGGGAAGACCTCCATCGGCCGGTCCATCGCCCGCAGCATGGGGCGCAAGTTTGTGCGCATATCGCTGGGTGGGGTGCGGGATGAGGCCGAGATTCGCGGGCACCGCCGGACCTACATCGGCGCCTTGCCCGGTCGCATCATTCAGGGGCTGAAAAAGGCCGGCACCAATAACCCCATATTCATGCTCGATGAGATCGACAAGCTGGGCATGGACTTTCGTGGCGACCCCAGCTCCGCCCTGCTGGAGGTGCTGGACCCTGAGCAGAACCATACCTTCAATGACCACTACCTCGAGGTGGATTTCGACCTCTCCAGGGTCATGTTCATCGCCACCGCCAACCGGAAAGACCAGATTCCCGGGCCCTTGCGGGACCGCATGGAAATTTTGGACTTTACCGGCTACATCGACGACGAAAAGGTGAACATTGCCAAGAGTTTTCTGGTCCCGAAACAGATCAAGGAGAACGCCCTCAAGCCCGCCCAGTTGAGCTTTCATGACAGCGGGCTGCGGGAGATCATTCACAGCTACACCCGTGAAGCCGGTGTACGCAACCTGGAGCGCGAAATTGCCAATATCTGCCGCAAGCGGGCCCGCGAGATTGTGGAAGGCAAGGGTGCGGAATCCGTCAAGATTACCAGCCGCGCCGTGAGCCAGTATCTGGGGCCGCAGACCTACCATTCCGAGGTGGCCGAACGCGCGCAGGAGCCCGGCATCGTCATCGGCCTGGCCTGGACGGCCGCCGGCGGCGACATCCTGTTCATCGAAGCCTCACGCATGCCCGGTCGCGGCCAGCTGATCCTCACCGGACAGCTGGGTGATGTGATGAAGGAATCGGCCCGGGCGGCATGGAGCTATGCCCGTGCACACGCCGCGGACCTGGGCATTGTACCCGACTTTTACAAGGCCTGGGACGTGCATGTCCACGTCCCCGCTGGCGCTATTCCCAAGGATGGCCCCTCGGCAGGCGTGGGGATGCTCACGGCCATTGTCTCGCTTCTCAGCGGCCGGCGCGTTAAGGAAAACGTGGCCATGACCGGCGAGATAACCCTGCGGGGCAACGTGCTGCCCGTGGGCGGGGTCAAGGAGAAAATTACCGCCGCACACCGGGCCGGACTGAGGCACATCATCTTGCCATTTGAGAACAAAAGGGATTTGGAAGATGTGCCCGCCAAGGTCAAGAAGGACCTGAAAATTTCCTTTGCCAAGCAGATGTCGCAGGTGCTGGAGCTGGCCCTGGAGCGGGAGCCCATGATACCACCCGCCACCGGTCCGGCTAAATCCGATGGGCGGGACTATGACCGCGACCACGAGCGCCCCGCTGTGGAGGATGTCTTCGGCGAAGGGGTGGTCGTTGAGTAGGCGGCGCCGAGTCCGGGGACGCTTAGCTCAGTTGGTTTAGAGCATCGCCCTTACAAGGCGGGGGTCACTGGTTCGAGTCCAGTAGCGTCCACATCTAAAAAGTAAAGGGTTAGGAGCAATTCTAACCCTCATTCATTTGCGACCTGTGACAGAGGCTGGACGAGAAGTTTATCCCGAGAGCGAAGCGATTCGGGAAGTCCAGTAGCGTCCACCGGCCCCGCCGGGCGCGGGGCTTATTTGCTTAGCACATCGCGATTTCTAAGCGCGGAGGGTGGCTCGCCAGGGAAGGCGCTCCTATGGTACCTGCGTGCGCTTTCAGGATAGAAACGCGCTCAGGGGGCATCCTGGGGCGTCGGGTGGGGGAGAATAAGCCTAGTCGCCCCCCTCGTTAGGGGTCTACTTGTACTTTATATCCTCGATAGCGTGGTACTGTGGGGCACTTGGAACACTACTAATTTTGCGACGCGCCGTGATGCCAGCGTCTTTCATTACACCCGTGGCTTGCGATTTGATGCTCTCTATCAGCTTTAGCGGATCAAGTTTATTGTCACCCGGCATATTTTCGGTGATGGAATACTCCTCTGTCTCCCAAGATGGTGCCGCAACCGGTCCGGGGTCCTCCCGGGGGTTGTTCTTCGCCAGGCTGAACTTCAGAAAGTGCGCACTCCCAGGCGAGCCGGCGTGTTCATGCTGGAAATTGTCGGAACAACTCTCAAATGTGTGGTGCGACAGCTCAAGGAGCATCTCAAAGGTGTCCTCGGGAAACTGCTCGAGAAGAATGTGATCCTCCCGATTGAAATAGAACTTGAATCTGGTGAGAACTAGGGTATTGTGGCCCTCGAAGCGGTAGTTGGTATTGTATTCAATCTGCATGGGACGCCCCCCGGATAAGGTTCGATAATTACGCCATATGATAGTTGTCGCGAGGTGGGCTTACAAGCAAAAAGCGCCCAGGACCCCTCCCTAGACCAATCGAGGTCCCACTCGCAGAAGTGGTAGGGATTAGGACCCTGGGCGGATAATGGTATGGAAAGAGTGGGCGATGTAAAGGGGGCTCGTTGCTTGAGGCAGAGTTGGCACGTTAATATAGGGTCGTACATCACGGAGGCAATTGGGGCATCATGGCAAAGACTACTTGGCTAAGAGATCAGATTGATCTCGGAAGATCTCAAATAATAGAACGAGATGCCAAAGCGCAAATTCGTGCCGTATCAATCGCCCGGCCAATGAGAACCCAGGGGGCCTATTTGAAGATTAGCTGGCTGCCAAGTTCTAAGAGGATTGGGTACCCGGCGGGAGACGTTGAAGTCATAACCTATGAACGCCCCCAGGATTACGGCGCTGAATTATTGCCTGCAGAAGATCTTAACGATTTTGAGAAAGAGGTAGTAAGGGCTGCCACTTTCTACGGTAACGAAATGGTTTATTGCATAAGAAATCGACCATATCCCGATGGCACCCTAGTGGAATCAATCAAATACGGTCCCTTCTCTGATTTCTCGAATCGGGATTACGACCCAATACTAGTTAAAACTTACGCCCACGTGTTCGAGGTTGTCGAGCCACAAGAACTGATAGAGGCCGCCGTCCGAGAGGGATGGAAGAATTGGACATTCAGAGCCTTTCACAGTGACTAAATAGCGACTGGCTACTTCTTCCCCTTCGATGAACGCCGGCCTGTCAAGCCGGAGGTATCGCGCCACAATTGCAGGCTAATTGCAAGTTCGCTCAGTCGTCACGACGGGAACGCATCGCCCTTATGAGGGGCGGGAATCCCTTACTACAGTCCGATCACGTCCACAGAGGCCGTGAGCATTTAAGCCCTTGATAGGTTATCTCTCTCCCCATCCCTTGCCCACCCTCCGCCCCCCGGTATCCAGTTGCTTTGGGGATTACGGCCGTAAATGTGGGCATCTGAGCGGTAGGCATGTCAACATACACCCATGCCCTTGAAAGTGTCATAGCGCGCCATAGCCTGCCTCAACCGGGATTGATTGGGGTGGTACTAGTCATGCCACAGGCAAAAAACGCCGGGAGGCATCCCGGGGGCTAAACTGCTACTGGTGTTTGTGCTGTAGCCCCCTGCTGGGCCTTACATTCAGCGGAAAGGAGATCACCAATGCCAGAACCCAAGGATAGGGAACCAGTCTCGCTTGAGGACCTGGTCTACGGCCAGTTGGTCCAGGTAGAGGCGATAACACGGCTGCTGGTGAGGAAAGGGATTATTACCAAGGAAGAGCTACTGGAGGAGGTGAAAACGGTGAGTGCCGAGCAGCACGGGAAAGCGGGAGGAGTGGGGATTGGCTGAGCCACATTGCCGCTGAGTCGAAAACAACGTGTAGGGCCTCCTGGGGGGTTGTTTTGGGGTAAAGAAATGCCCAGGACCCCTCCTCACAATGCATCCCACCGCTACAGGGTAGGTGGGAGTGAGGGTGGGGACCCTGGGCGGCAAAAATTACCTAAGGCCTAATAGCGCACTAGCACCCAGCAGGCTAATATACTTGAGGTAACAGTATGTCAAAGTTCTTAACGAGGCGACCGTCGCCGTCGTTGTCGCCGTCTCCATCGAGATCAACGCCTATCGGCAACCCGGCCATTTCCGGTTCGCCGTCGCCATCCACGTCGTTCCCTTCAAACATAGGACCGTCGGTATAGCTTCCCGTGGCTCCCAGGAACTTGCCTGTGCCACCGAGCAGTACCATGGGCTCCGAGCCCATCTCCGCGCCGGACATCACGAGCGTCCCCTGACCATCAATCTGGATGCGCTGAATGTATGCCGTAAAACCAGCGGGGCTGCCCACTTCCTCATCCAAGAATGCCCCCCAGCAGTAAAAGGTGCCGCTGCCAGGTTGCCCGTCGATTTGCGTAACACGTCCCTTCACCAGCCAAGTCTCGTTCGGCTCCGGAACCATGTCTCCGTTGCTGTCAATGAACGTTAGGCTGGCGTCGGAAATCTCGACTGTCAGCTCCGACGAGACGAAAGCCGGCGAAGGCCCCTTCCCTGCCATCCCTAGCAAGACCAGAATGGGGATAAACAAGAACAATGGCCAGAACCGAGTGAGTTTGTGCATCATACACCTCGTTGTTGGTACGGAGAACCAGTGTGGAAATTCAGGAAGGTGACACCTTCTCTGCCATGCTTAATGTCGTTAGAGGAGACTATACAGTCAAGAAAAAACGCGTCAGTCCAATGGTGCGCCGCGCTCTCGATGGGTCTATGGGAGGCCGGGCAAAGAAGCGCCCAGAGTCCCGCTCGTGCATGTCCCGTGTGGTGCTTGGAATCAGGCGTGACGATGGAATCCTGGGCGACTAATGGTACGGAGAAGGTGGGGGTATGTCAAGGGGTGGACATGCCTACAGGGGAGAAAGTGACTTGGCGGGCAAGGCGATTCCTAACTATTAGGCGCGAAAGGTGTTTGACTGCACCGATCAGGAGGCGTGTATAAGGACATGGAAAATGTTGAAATTGATATGCCCGAACCATAACATACGTCTGTGCCCTCCCTGCGTCTCACCCCCGTTTCCGATTGCGTTATAGGGGACTCAGAAATCAGGCCTACGCGAATGTTGAATGCCTTGATGCTGGCCGGGCTTATGGCGGTCCTGACTGTTATGGCCCGTGCCCAAATAACCGAAAATGCCCCGTGGAAGACTCTCAGAGGACATACCAAAAGGGTTAATGCCGTCGTTTTCGGAGCGGAAGGGCACCTTTTAGTCACAGGTTCGGATGACGCTAACCTCGTTATCTGGGACCTGCAAACCGGTCAGCAACTCCACGTATTAAGCGGACACAAGCAAGCGATCAGCTCCATCTCCCTATCACCGGGCGGCACTTACCTGGCAAGCGCTTCAATCAACGGCAGTGTTATCGTGTGGGACCTGCGATCAAGATTGCAGGCGACCATCATGCGAGGAACGGGACGCATCCGGTCGGTGTCCTATTCTCCGAACGGCAGATATCTCGCCCTTGGATCAACTGACAAGACAGCTCTTCTTCTAGAGGCGTCCAGCGGTACGCGGGTGGGGGTTTTCAGGGGGCACACCCACTGGGTAATGGCTACTGCCTTTTCTCCGGACGGGAAAACCTTGGCGACGGGCTCGCCCGACAAGGCCCTAAAATTATGGAATATCACCGATCGACAGGAAATAGCTTCGCTGGAACACCCCAAGGGCGTTTTGGCTGTCGCCTATTCACCGAACGGTCAGTTCCTGGCAACGGGCTCCTCAGACAACACCACCATCATCTGGAATGCAGCCGTACGGAAAAAAGTGCATTCTTTGACCGGGCATAAGGGCCCAGTAATCGCCGTGGCCTTTTCGCCCGACAGCCACTATCTCCTTACCGGATCTTTGGATAGCTCAGCCATGGTATGGGACGTGGAAACAGGGGTGGCGCTGCAGATCCTGCGGGGCCACAGTGGGCAAATCAAGGCGGTAGCCTATGCGCCAGACGGCACGTTCGTAGCGACTGCCTCGAGCGACAAGACCATTGGCGTCTGGCGGACATTCGGCCCTCTAATGACCCTGCTGGCGAAGAAACAACTGATCGTTGACCGGAACCATGCGAAGCGTGAGGCCGAGAAGAAGCGGCTGGTGGCTGCCAGAGGTGAGTTCGAGACGGCCCAGGCATACAAGCTGCGGGTACAGCGCTCTGATATCCTCGTGGCCCAGATTGATTCGCTGGCAGAAATCAAACTGGCGATAGACCTGGGCCCATTGCACAACCAGATCAGTGGCGTATTATTCCAAACCCTTGAGCCGGTGATCGGTCAGAGCGTTGAGCTAGGGCAGTACAATCCCGATGAGGAAACATTTCCTGTGCGATCATCTGGGACCGCTTTCAGATTATCGATCCCCATCTCAGCGGCGCCGGAGTTCAAGCAGAGGGCCAGCAGCCTACACCTTGAGGGAGAGCGTCAGATGAACCTAGAAGGGGTTTGGGCTTATTTCAACCTGGTGGTGATTGACTCAGAAACGGGCACCAATTACCGGATCGGCAAACGGGAGGTGCCAATAATGCCGCTGGGGGAGCTTATCGCGCGCAGGAGCCAGATTGAGGCTGACATGGAGGAGGAGATCACGCAACGCAGTAAGCACCTGTTTTACCCCCGAGGGGAGTTTGAACCGGAGAGCGCTTACCAGCAGCGGATGGCGCTGGCCAACCAGCAGCGAGCCCGCATTGTTTCCGTGATGAGGCAGCAGGGAGGGCAGACCATCGCTCTTCTGGAGAGCAGAATCAAGGAGAGCCTTCAGCAATCTAGAAAATCGTTCAGGCTGAGCCCGGTAGAACTGGGGCGCTACAGCATGGATCAGCAGAGTTTTCCCGTCACAGTTTTTGGCGAGAATTACGAGGTGCGTATCGAGCTTGGCAGGGCCATGGCGGTGAAGGAGCACAGCGCCGACTTGGTCGTGGAGGGCATGAGCCAGATTACCCTCAATGGGGAGAGGGAATATTTTGATTTGCACATTTTCGATCCCCAGACTAACAGCCGCTTTCCCTTCGGCGTCCAGATGTCGACGGTCGCTACTGAGTCAATCGGTGCGCAAGATGTGGAATCTATGGCAGCGCTAAAGATAATCAAAATTCTCCTGCCGGCAGACTTGACGGTCAGGCAAGTGGTGGGCAAGACCGAGCCGGGTAACTAGGCCCTGGGCGGGAGTACGTCCCCTCACAGATGCCACTTAATGGCCATATCGCCATAGGTGGTAACGACCCAGTGGCGGACGTTGCGTATGATTGTATCGTAGGCCAGTTCTGAGAAATCACCTTTCTCCAAAGGACGAACATCGTACTCCAGCGTAGCCGGATTATCCATGTTGACGCGATACTGTACCTCTCCGCCGTAGCCATTGGTTAGTATAATTAGGGTTTTTGAGAAGCCCTTGGTGGCAAGATCGAGGGCGACGCGCCTGTACCATTCCTCCAGATCGGCCGCTTGGGTCTGGAAGGGTTCAACGGTTTTTTCTAAGGCCGATAGGGGTATTATTGGGAAGCCTTCCTGACTGGCAGCAAGAAATGTGCCCGATTTCCCACCGGCGCCGTTCTTTAGTAGAATGATGCCGTAATCGTCATAGCTGATGGCCGTTACGGATCCGCCGTCGCCGCCCCAGAACTCCCCGGCGGCGGCTTCATTTGCCATGGCATTGGCGGAGGGGAAATGGCCGGCCATGAAGGCAATGACCTCATCTACTCTGGCGAAGGCAGTAACCTCCAGCACCCGAGGGATCTCGTAACGTTCCTCAATGGGCTGAAAATCGAGGACCGTCACGGGAGATGCCGAGGTGGCAGCTTCCCCCGCAGGCTTCGTAACATCCGAGGCATCCTCGGCGAAGGTAACATTAGAGATATCCCGCGCGACTTTCCCGATGCCTATACCGAGCATTTCGTCAATGGTTCCACGGTGATCAAATAGAGCGGATCGAAGGATTGAGCCGGAGCCGACATCGATGAGCCTGAGATCAACCGTGAAGGTCTCCCCAAGCTTTCCGAAGGTGCCAGCCAACATGAGTTCCACGCCCAGAAGTTGGCCCACCTCGACGGCGCATTCATCGGACGTGCAGCCGGTTTCCTGAAAGTCCAGTTCCGCGAGTATGGACTCCATCTGGCCGCGCTCCAGAACATTGAAGACACCAAACTGAACCAGGTGGGTGCGCAGGCGGTTGGTGAGGACGCGGGATTCCTGCTCGGAAATCCCCTCTGCATCAAACTCGAGAACCGCTAGGGCTTTTGTTCCCATTGCCCGAAGCGGGTCGCCCACCATGATTGTTACCAGTAAGAACACGATAAGAACCCACCGAGAATCGGCCGCCTTCATCATGTCACACCTATGCAA
>JADFSS010000062.1 GCA_022560655.1 Candidatus Neomarinimicrobiota bacterium | reverse complement strand
GGTCGGACATGATGGGACGCTTGTCCTTGCCGGACCGCTGCTCGGGGGCGCGGGAGAGCTGCGACAGGGCCACGATGACGATATCGAGCTCCTTGGCCAGGCCCTTCAGCGAGCGGGTCATTTCGGAAATCTCCTGCTGGCGGTTCTCGGACCGTCCATGCCCCGACAGCAGCTGCAGGTAGTCGATGATGGCCATTTCGATGCCATAGTCAGCCTTGAGACGTCTGATACGCGAGCGCAGTTCCAGGATATTCAGACCGGGCGTGTCATCAATATAGATGGGTAGCTCCGACAGAGCCCCCGCAGCTCGGGATAATTTAGGCCAGTCCTGCTTGCCCAGCCGCCCCCGGCGGAGCCGGTGAGAGTCGATCTTGGCTTCGGCCGTCAAAAGACGAAGCGCCACCTGGAACTCCGACATTTCCAGACTGAAAATACCTACTTTGTGGCCAAATTTCTTGGCCGTATTGCGGGCCACGGCCAACGCGAACGCCGTCTTGCCCATGGACGGACGCCCGGCCACAATAACCAGGTCGGACCGCTGGAAGCCGTCGGTCATTTCGTCCAGGTCTTCAAATCCTGAGGGCAGGCCGAGGTACGCTCCCTTACGGTCATGATGCTGCTTGTCAATTCGCGTCATGGTATTGTGCATGATCGGTTCAATAGCGACCGATTTCACGCCACTCGCCCGGCGCTGCAGGTCAAAGAGGCGGTGCTCGGCATCATCCAGCAGCTCATTGGGCTCCGATTCGCCCTGGTAAGCCTCGGAGACCAGGGCGTTGCCGGCCCCAATGATTTCCCGCAGCACGTGCTTTTCCCGCACGATATCGGCGTAGTGCTCAACGTTGGCGGCCGACGGCAGGCCTTCGGCCAGGCCGGTGAGGTAGTAGGCGCCGCCCACCCCGTCCAAGGCGCCCTGCTTGTTCAGATGATTGGAAAGGGTCAGTGTGTCCACCGGATCACCCCGGGTCTGCAGTTCCAGCATGGCGTCATAAATGCGATTGTGGGCTTCCTTGTAAAATGAATTGGGCGACAGGAAGGGTATGACGCGGTCCAGGGCCTTGGAAGCTAGCAGTATAGCGCCCAGAACCGCCTGCTCGGCTTCCAGGTTCTGGGGCGGTAAGCGCAGCTCGCCGTTGGAATCGCCGGCCTTGACCTTTTTGGCACTCATGCCGCTAGCTGCACTCATCGCCGCACAAGGCTAGCCCAGTCCCACGGGAGCATTGGCGAGCTCACGATAGCGGTCCCGAATAGCCTGGAAGTCCTCCCACGCGGCGGCCTTGAGGCTGGGGTTGCGCAGCAGCGCGGCGGTGTGATAGGTCACCCGCAGCTCCACCCCCTCGTAGGAGTAAATCTGTTTGCGCATGTTTTTCAATGTGTCTTCCAGTCCCAAAAGGTGTCGGGCCGCCACCCGGCCCAGGGCGACGATCAATTTGGGCTGGATAATCTGCAGCTGCCGCTTCAGGTAGGGCAGACATTCGGCCACCTCGGCCGTGAGGGGGTCCCTGTTATTGGGCGGACGGCACTTGAGAATGTTGCAGATGTAGACCTCTTCACGGGTGAGCCCGATGGCCCCCAGAATCCGGTCGAGCAGCTGCCCCGCCCGGCCCACAAACGGCTCCCCCCGGCGGTCTTCCTCGACACCGGGGGCCTCACCCACCAGGACCAGGTCCGCAGCCGGATTACCCACGCCAAAGACAAACTTTGTCCGGGTGGCCCCCAGGGGACAGTTCTGGCACTGGCAGATAGCCTCTTCGAACTGTGCCAAGGTGGAGCCATCGCCACCCGGCGGGGTTGGTCGTGGCTGCGGCCCGGCGGTCACCGGTTTGTCGAGGAAAAGCCGGTCTCCAAAGAGTAGGCTGTGACGTTGGAGATAACGGGCGGCGGCATCGGCACCGGGGGGCGCGGCCAGGGGCGGGCGGCTCATTTTTCGGGCGTGGTCGCCTCGTCGTCGTCAGGGGTCGTATAGCGCCACGTCAGGCGGTCATCCATGAAGTCGCCCATGGCCAGCGTGATGGCCTTGTCCAGCTCCTCATAGTCTTCGTCAATCTCATCCATCATGGGATAATCGTCTTCGTACTCATCGATCTCATAGTCCACGCGCTCTGCAGCCCGCCGGCCATTGATCTGCCCGGCACGCTGACCGGCCACGACAACCGCCTCAAATATGTCCGGGACACGCTTTAGAATTTCCTGGAAGGACAAGGTCTCTACTTTCATATTTTCTCCCTGATGATTGTTTCAATTTCTTTGACCGCCCGCTCGAGGTCATCGTTGACCACCACGTGGTCATAACTGTCTTTGTAGCCCATCTCTTCGGCCATCCGCGAGAGTCGCTTCTGGATGCTGGCCTCGTTTTCGGTGCCCCGTTGCCGCAGCCGCTGAAGATGGGATTCCTCATCGGGCGGCACGACAAAAATGGCCACGGTGTCTTTTGGGTACTCCCGCTTTATGTTTACCCCGCCCCTGACATCGACGTCCAGGAGCAGCGGATGTCCAGCTTCCTGGGCCTTCTGCAATGACGCGCGAAGGGTCCCGTAGCGATACCCATGCACCTCCTCCCACTCCACAAACAAGCCGTCGGCCAGGTAGGCGTCGAACTCCTCGTCAGAGATGAAGGTATAGTCCGAGCCGTTGACCTCGTTGGAGCGCCTGGGGCGGGTGGTGGCCGACACCGAAAAACGCCAATCAGGGTGCGCCGCCTGCAGCAATCGGCAAATGGTGGTCTTCCCAACTCCCGATGGCGCACTAATGACCACCAGCGAACCGGCACTCATATGATGTTTAGCACCTGCTCGCGCATTTTCTCCAATTCGCTCTTGATCCGAACAACGGCGTGCCGAATGTCGATATGATCGGTTTTCGAGCCCAGGGTGTTGATCTCGCGCCCCATCTCCTGGAGCAGGAAGCCCAACCGCTTGCCGGTGTGGTCGTCATCATCGGCGTAGTCCTGGAAGAGCTCCATGTGACTCCTCAGCCGGGTACATTCCTCCGCAATATCGCGCTTGTCAGCCAGCATGGCCACCTCCTGCAGGAGCCGCGACTCGTCCAAGGCGACCTTCCCCAACAGTTCACTCAGCCGGACTTTCAGCCGTTCCAAGTCGCCCGCCCGATGTTCGGCTGTCTGCGCCTCAATGGCCTCCACCTCGGCGCGGATAAGCTCCAGTCGTGCCTTGAGGTCGGCAGCCAGGTTGGCCCCTTCTTTCCGCCGCATCCCATTGACCTGGTCCAGAGCCGTCTGCAGACCCTCCCCCAGCAGCTCTTTGAGCAGGTCGTCGCGCTCGACCTGGTCCACGGCGATGATGTCGCTCACCGATGCAAAATGTGACAGGGAGGGTCCCTGTTCCAATCCCAGTTCCTCCTGAATTTGACGGTACAGATCGTAGTACTGCTGCAACCGTGCGCGATTCAGCTTCAGGGCCGGCTCCGCGTTGTCGCTGAGCGTGATCGCCACGGTGAGATTGACCTTTCCGCGGCCCAAGGCTGCCTGGAGCTGCTCGCGCAGCTGGATCTCCTGGTTTTGAATCGCTCTGGGCAGCCTGGCAGACATGTCAAAATAGCGGCTGTTGAGACATTGGATATCCGTTGTCAGGGTTACGCCCTCTCGGCTGACCTGGCTTTGGCCATATCCGGTCATGCTGATAATCACTAACCAGCCCTAAAATTTGCCATCGAAACTACTACGATTCGATCCGATAAGCAATGAATCATAACAGGATAACCCCTTAAGATAGTTACAGATAGGCCATCGTAGCAGTTCTGGCCCTTCGCGTTTCGCTCGTTGACGCTAGCCGGCCTCAAGGAGCTCACGCAGTGTCTCCAGAAACAGCGTCACGGAGAGCTGGTGGGTCGGTTGGAATACGCCGGCCCGAGTGTTGCCCACATAGGCATAATCCAGGCTGAAAGCTGAAAAAGTGAGTCCGGCGCCCAGGGTCAGGGGAAACAGCGTGGCGCTGCCGGCCCGCAGCCGCAGGTTGTCATTAATGGCCAGTTCGCCGCCCGTCCGCATGAGCACACTGGCCGGCCCCAGGGCAAAGGCCTGCTCCAGACGCAGACCATCAAAGCGGGTGGTGAGCTCGCCCTCCAGGGCGAGGTGCCATTGCACAATGGGGAGGGTCAGCTGCCAGCCCAGGCCGGCGGTAGCCCGTGGTGCGGTGGTGGCCCAGCGGCCAGTGCTCCAGTAGACCTGGGTGGTGGTGATATCCTGCAACATGAGGCCCAACGACAGGGCCGGGCTGAGATCGCGCCGAATGCCCAGGTCGAAACCCAAGCCCAAACCCAATTCATCCGCCAGCCAGTTGCCCAACAGTTTGACATTCACACCCCAGCCCCAGCCAGGTTGATGGCGCCGGGCCACCGACAGCAGGACGCCCCACTCACGCTGATCAAAGTAGCGGATCTTATCAGGATCCAGGCGCTCGTTATCGTCCAGCACCCCATCGTCGTTCAGGTCAAGAAGGGCCTCCCGGGTGTCGGGAATGTCGTTCACGCCCCGACGCACGAGACCCACTTGCACCGCCAGCTCGGAGGTTCCCCGCAGATTGATGGCCAGGAGGTCGGCGCTGACGATGCCACCGAACTGCTCGCGATGGGCCAGCATGATACTGGGCTGGCTGACCAGGGCCAGCTGGGCAGGATTGTAAAAGCCGGTGGCGGCCTCGTGGCTGCGGGCCACCCCCACACCGGCCATGGCCACGCTCTGGGCATCGCCTGGAAACTCGAACAGCTCGCCTCCGTACTTGTCCTGGGCCGCCAGCCACGGCGGCACGGCCCACAGGAGCATCAAAAGCCAATGCCGCAAAGCGATCACAGGCCGTGTTTGGTTTTCATCTTGTCCAGCAAGTTCAGGGCTTCGATGGGGCTCAGGGAGTCGATATCGATAGCTTTAAAGTCGGAGCTGAGAGCTTGTTCCTGGGCGCTGAAAATATCCATCTGGGTGCGCTCCACGGCTTGGACCTTGATGGCGGCGGGCCCCTGATCCCGGTCGCTCAGGGTGGCCAGAATCTCCCCCGCACGCTCGATGACCTTGGGCGGCAGACCGGCCATCCTGGCCACGTGAATACCGTAGCTGCGGTCGGTCCCGCCAGGCACAATCTTACGCAGGAACACCACCTCATGTCCATGCTCGCGAACGGCAACGTTGAAATTTTTTACTCTGGGCAGCGCCTCGGCCAGGGCAACCAGCTCATGGTAGTGGGTGGCAAACAGGGTCTTGGCGGCCACCCGGGCGTGCTGGTGGAGGTACTCAATGACCGCCCAGGCAATGGCGAGACCGTCGTAGGTGGAGGTGCCCCGGCCGATCTCATCCAGCAGAATCAGGCTGCGGGGGGTGGCGTTGTGCAGGATGCGGGCCGTTTCCACCATCTCCACGAGGAAGGTGCTCTCGCCACCGGCCAGGTTGTCGCTGGCGCCCACCCTGGTGAAAAGGCGGTCCACCACGCCCAGCCGGGCCGCTGAGGCGGGGACGAAGGAGCCCATCTGGGCCATCACCACCAGCAGCCCCACCTGCCGCAGGAAGGTGCTTTTGCCGGCCATGTTGGGACCCGTGAGCAGGTGGATCTGGCTATCCGCGGGATTCATCTCCAGGTCGTTGGGTGTAAAGGCCTCGCCCAGGGGCAGCAGCGTCTCCACCACCGGATGGCGGGCCGCTTCAAGACTCAGCAGCGGCTCGTCAAGGAGCTCGGGCCGCACATATTTCTGCCGCTCCGCCACCTCAGCCAGGGCGGCGCCGATGTCCAGCATGGCCATGATGCGGGCGTTCTCCAACACCGCTCGTGCCTGCAGTAGCACGGCCTGCTGAAGCGACTCGAACAGCTCCCGTTCCAGCGCCTGAATGCGGTCCTCCGCCGTAAGGACTTGCTCCTCGTACTCCTTCAACTCCGGCGTGATATAGCGCTCGGCGTTCACCAGGGTCTGCTTGCGGATGTAGTTTTCGGGCACCTTGTCCTGGTGGGTCCGGGTGACTTCGAGGTAGTAGCCGAACACCTTGTTGTAGCCCACCTTCAGGCTGGGGATGCCGGTACGTTCGCGCTCCTCGTGCTGCAGGTTGGCAATCCACGATTTGCCGCTGCCGGCCAGCTGGCGGAGCTCGTCAAGTTCGGCATGGTAGCCCTCGCGGATGGTGTGACCCTTGGCGATATTGACGGGCGGCTCCGCCACCAGCGCCGTGCGGACAAGTGTCACCAGCTCGGTCGTATCGTGCAGCCGCTGGACCAGACGTAACAACGCGGGGTGCCCGGCTTCGGTAAACAACAGCGCCACGCCCGTAAGAATCTCAAGGCTGGCCGCCAGGTTAGCCAGGTCGCGGGGTGACGCCCGGCGGGCGGAGACACGCCCCAGAATGCGCTCCACGTCGCTGCTGCCCTTGAGCAGTTCGGTCACCTCCTTGCGGGCTGCGCCATCGGCCTCCAGTTCCGCCACGCGGTCCAGGCGCTCGATGATGGCCGGGCGGTCCTGGAGGGGGGCCTTGAGCCACTGCTTGAGCAACCGGGCTCCCGGTGCGGTGTGGGTGCGGTCCAGGACGGAGATGAGGGTGCCGTGGGTGCCCTGGGTGGACAGCGAGTGGAACAGCTCCAGGTTGCGGACGGTGAAGGGGTCCAGCCCCATGAAGCGCTGATCCTGGATGGCCGTGAGGCTGGCGATGTGGGCTTTGGGGCCGGGGCTGTTCTGATACAGGTAGTGCAGCACGGCGCCCGCCGCCGACACGCCCAAGGGGTGCTCCTCCACTCCGAAACCCTTCAGCGAGGCGGTGCCAAAGTGCCGGGTGAGCTCATCGGTGGCGTTGTCGTGCTCGGCGATCCAGTCCTGGTAGGTGGTGATCAAGGCGGCGGTGTTGCCCAGCAGGGCCAACACCTGTTCCTGCTGTCCCTCGGCCAATAGAATTTCCGTGGGCTCGGAACGGTGGACACTGTCGCTCAGGCGGGCCAGGGGCAGTTCCTCCAGGGTAAACTCGCCCGTTGAATTGTCCAGCAGTGCCAGACCGGCACGCTCGCCGGCCAGGTAGACCCCGGCCAGATAGTTGTTCTCGCCGCGCTGCAGGTAGCGCTCGGCCAGGGCGGTGCCCGGCGTCACCACCTCCACCACCTCCCGCTTGACCAGCCCCTTGGCCTCCTTGGGGTCCTCCACCTGCTCACAGATAGCCACGCGGTAACCTGCGGTGAGGAGCTTGTGGAGGTAAGCGTCCAGGGCGTGATAGGGGAATCCGGCCAGGGGGATATCGCTGGCGGGGCCCGGGCCGGCGGCGCGGCCCTTGTTGGAGCGCTTGGTGAGGGCAATACCCAACACCTGGGCCGCGATCTTGGCGTCCTCCTCGAAAGTCTCATAGAAGTCGCCCATGCGGAACAGCAACAGGGCATCGGGGTGGGCCCGCTTGGCCTCCCGGTACTGGCGCATGAGGGGGGTGGTTGCGGCGGTGGGCTTAGTTAGGGTGCTGGCTTTAGCCACGGGGGAAGATCATTCTCACGATCGGCAGCCGACCCGGTAATGTGTGCGCGCTCAAAACGTTTGGCCTGGCCTGCGGCTATTCAATCGACACACTCAACAGAAGATAAGAATCACGGTAATCACGGCAGCAATGTAGATCGCCGTTCACATCTTGCCATTTTACGCCGGTGACGTTTATCTCTCGTTTTATCAGACCCCCTGCCCCTACATAGTCGATGGCCTCAATGTCCGTATCCCACTCCCCGTCAGAATTAAAGTCCCAGAGCCACCTGACGGTGAAACACTCAAATGTACCGGCTGGCACCGTCAACTCGACCTGCCCTTCAATCACCTTGTCCATCCGGAAAGGATTGTGGTCTTCGCGGTAGGTCCAAGTGGTGCCCACATCAGGCGGGTAGGGAATCACCCTAGGGGGCGGATCCTCGTAATAAATCGAATCGGAAGCTGTCCGCGCACCGCCCAGGATGTCCAGCTGCAGCCAGGCGGATAACGCTCTCAGGGTAGCGAATTTCCGGCCTCTGAACACATAGCTTGCCGATGGCATCATATCCGGTGATTCCTTCGGCAGGGCAATGGTGCCGCCACCCAGGTAGCCAATTAAGTAGAGTCCATTACTCTCCTGACGGTAGTAGGAAGCACCCTGGCTTGTGTCGAGTCCATCTTCGGTCTCGAAGTACGCAATCCCGTTGAGCTCGTAGGCGGGGAATCCGTCGCGCAACAACACCTCTCCCATCACAGTAACCAAAGCCTCGGCGGATATGGACCGACTCGAGTCGATATTTCCGGGATTAAGGGTATCGGCATAAGAAATCATGACTGTATTTCGCTCATAGTGCCACCGATTGCCCTCATGGAGCGGATAGGAGTAAGGCTCGGGCGGCGTGTCCTCCCGGCAGCTGACAGACAGCAACAACAAGGTAACGAGCGGTCCTAGCCGCCGAAGATTCAGAATTTTCCCCCTACCCATCGGGCTGCACCCGCTTGTCGCCCACCCTTACCGTGTGGCCCTGCTGGTCGAGATACTCCAGCAGTGGCACGGCGAATTTGCGGGTGGTGCCCGTCAGAGCCTTCAGATCGGCCACGGTAAGCTCGCGCTGCTCCCGGAAGTGCTCCTGAACGCCCGTGATAAGCCGCTGCGTGGCATCGGGGTGCAGCACCATGCGCCGGCTGATCCGCACCAGTTTGCCCCGGTCTTCGGCCAAGGCCACCAGCGTGCGCAGCTGCTCCGCGGGCGCTTCCAGACGGGTGGCCAGCTCCTCCAGGTATTCGGTGGCAAAGCCTTGGTCCTTCACCGTAGCCACCAGTCGGTCCAGCAGACCCGTATCGTCATCAGTGAGCTGAATGGAAAAGCCCGGCAGGCGCCAGGTCTCGCCTTCCACCGCCAGCTCGCTGCGCGCCACCATTTCCCTGAGCCACTGCTCCAGAAAGCGCTCCTCGCTCCGCACCTGCTGGCGGATGTGCTCCCGGTTGGCTCCCTTGCTGTAGGGCTGGGCCTGGTGATGGGACGCCACCGCAGCAAGTATCTCCCTGGTGAGGTCTGCGGCTTGCTGGGGCATGAGCAGCCAGGGGTCTTCGCTGCGGCCCAGGGTCACCAGGTCACCGGGCAGCAAACCCCGTAGGATCTCAGGGGAGTGGCTCCGCCTGTAGACCAACGTTTGAAGTGTAAAGGGCCGCGCCCCGGCGCTGGCGATGAGTACGGGCAGGCGCTGCTCGTCCTCGACCGTGGACAGGGCGTTGAGCCACCGCTTGCGCTCCTTCCAGCGCGGGGGCAGTTCCACATCCAGAACGGTGCCGCCACCGATGGTGGCCACCGGCGAGAAACTCCGCAGGATGAAGCGGTCGCCGACGGTCACGGGTGCCACCCCCCGCAGGTTCAGGATGGCGCCTGCCGCGCTGCCCGGCTGCAGCTTACCGCCACCCGGAAATTTGATCTGCGCCATCACTTCAGCCGTACCCACGTTGATACGCACAGGGTGGTTGTGGGGCAGGGGCGGGGCGTCATCCAGCAGGGTAAGGGTCACCGCCAGCGCGCGGGTGGTGGCCACATAGCCGGGCGTAGCCAGCTGCTCGCCCCGGGAGAGATCGGTCGTGGAGAGGTTGCCAATATTGAGGGCCGCCCGGTCCCCCAGGGCAACACCTTCCACATCGGCCCCGTGGCTCTGGATGCCCCGCAGTTTCACCGCCCGCCGGCCAGGCACCAGTTCCAGCAGGTCCCCCATTTTGACGGCGCCACTGGTGACGGTGCCGGTAACCACGGTGCCAAAACCCTTCAGGCTGAAGACCCGGTCAACGGGCAGGCGGAAAAAGCCCCGGTCCACCCACTGGGGCACCGCTTCAGCCGCCTCCAGCAGGGTCTGGCGCAGCACCTCCACGCCGTCGCCGGTGGCGGCGGAGACCCGCGCAACCGGGCTGCCCTGGTAGGGCGTTCCCGCCAGCAGCATTCCGATGTCGGCTTCCACCAGCCCGAGCCAGTCGGCCTCCACCAGGTCGGTTTTGGTCACGGCGACGCAGATACGCGGGACGCCCAGGAAGCGGAGAATCTGGAGGTGCTCCCGGGTCTGCGGCATCACCCCGTCATCGGCTGCAACCACCAGCAGCCCGAGGTGGATACCGGCGACCCCGCGCACCATGTTCCTGATAAACCGGTCGTGCCCCGGCACGTCTACCAGCGTGATATTTTCAGTGAGGAAGGCGAAGCCGATATCGATGGTCATGCCCCGGCGCTTTTCCTCGGGCTGGGTATCGGTGTCCACCCCGGTGAGGGCCTGCACCAGCATGGTCTTGCCGTGGTCAATGTGGCCGGCCAGGCCGATGACTACCTGTCCGATGGCAAAACCTCCTCCAGGGACGCGGCCAGAAGGTCGTTCTGCTCCCAGGGAATGGCTTTCAGATCAATATAGTATTGCCCCCGGCGCACGTAGCCCACCACCGGCCGGCTGGCAAGGCGCAACCGCCGGGCAAGTTCGCCCGGGCTGGTCTCCTGGCGGGTGATTGCCAGGGCTACGCTGGGAATGTCCACCTGGGGCAGGGATCCGCTCCCGGCCTCCACGGTGCTGTCCACCACCTGGAGGCTGCCCCCAGCGCGGCACTCATCCGACAGGCGGCCCAGCAATTCCTCGGCCTGGGAGCGTAGTTCGGCCCGGTTGCGGTTCAGCAGGCGCAGCGCCAGATTGTCGCGGCCGAAGGTGTCGGCGTCGGCATAGGTCCGCAGCGTCTGCTCAAGCAACGCCAGCGTAACCTTGTCGCAACGCAGGGCGCGGTACAGCGGGTTCTTGCGCAGCCGCCGAAGCCATTTCTCGCGGCCCAGCACGATCCCCGCTTGGGGGCCGCCCAACAGTTTGTCGCCGCTGAAGGATACCAGGTCAGCGCCAGCCTTAAGTATCGTGCCGATGCTGGGCTCTCCCGGGAGACCGGCAATGGGAGTTTCCGTCAGGCTGCCACTGCCCAGGTCCACCAGCAGGGGGAGTTTTTTCTGCTTGGTGAGCGCGGCCAGCTCGGTGATGGGCACGGCCTTGGTGAAGCCCTCGACCCGGTAGTTGCTGGTGTGCACGTAGAGCACCGCACCGGTGTTTTGGGTGAGCGCCTGCTTGTAGTCGGACAGGTGGGTACGGTTGGTGGTACCCACCTCAACCAGTATGGCCTGGGCCTTGGCAATAACATCGGGCATGCGGAAAGAACCGCCGATCTCCACCTGCTGCCCCCGGCTCACAACCACCTCCTTGCCATCGGCAACCGAGTTCAGCATAAGCAGCACGGCGGCGGCATTGTTGTTCACTACGACGGCCCCTTCGGCTGGGGTGAGCGCTTTGAAGAAGCCGTCCACCAGGGCCAGCCGCTGGCCCCGCTTGCCCGAGGCCAGGTCCAGCTCCAGAGTGGCGTAGCCGCCGAGGGAGCAGAAGGCACGGTCCAGGACGGCATTGCTCAGCGGCGCCCGCCCCAGGCCGGTATGCAGGACCACACCCGTACCGTTGAGGACCGGGGCCAGCCGAGGCCTGGCGAGTGCCTGCAGCTCTCGGTGCACGCCGGCCTTCACCGTGACAGCCGGATTCGTGAGCACGTCGCCGGACCGGATTTGCTCCCGCACAGCCGACAACACACCACGGATGGCGGCGCGCGCTTGGGGATGGGCTATGCGGTAGTTTTCAGGGGGATATGCAGTGAGCAGGTCATCGACGGAAGGGAGGGACTGGAGAGCCGCACGGACTCCCGGGGCCGGCTCAGCCATTCCGCGGGCGGAGGCCGTTATCAGACCTCGGCATGCTCTTCAGGGAATTCGACGATTTCGCCCGGTTTCTTATCCCACAGCTGATGGTTGATAAAGAGCTCCACGATGTCCTTGTCGAACTCACCATGCTCGGCGCCACTCAGGAGAATCTGCTTCGACTTCTCGGGTGGGATGGGGGGCTTGTAGGGCCGATCCTGTGCCGTGAGGGCATCCCAGACATCGGCAATGCACATCATCTTTGCCGGCAGGGGAATTTCGTCGCCGGACAACCCCTTCGGATAGCCTTTGCCGTTGGGCCATTCGTGGTGGCTGCCGGCATACAGGGGGACGTTGGCGAGTTTATCGGTGAAGGGCAGTTTGCGCAGCAGCTTGTCGGTAGCCACCACGTGGTACTGGATGGTCTTCCGCTCTTCATCGGTGAGGTTGCCCTTGACCACCGAGAAGTTCAACAGTTCTTCTTCGGTGAGGTAGGGTTGCTCATGGCCCTCCCCATCAATAAAGGTCTTGGCGGCAATGCCGTCCAGCTGCTCCTTCTTTTCAGGGGCCAGAAAGCCCGGCTTGTTCACCCACAATATGAATTCGTGGTCCTCCTCCAAAGCCTGCAACTCAGCGGCCAGCTGTTCATCCTGATAGTCCTGGGCGTGGCCGTTGGTGCTGTTGCGCAGCTGTGCCCGGAGAATCGCCAGCTCCTTGATCTTCTGCAGGCGATCGAGCACCACGGTGTACTTGGCGCCGTCCAGCTTGTTCCGCTTTTCGAGCACATCCTCGGGGACGCCGATCTTGCCCACGTCGTGCATGATCCCGGCAATCCAGATCTCCTCCAGCTGGTCGTCCGAGTAGTGCAGGTCGGCAAAGGGGCCGCTGGTCTGGAGGTTAATATCCTCGGCGATGCGGCGGCTGAGCTTGGCCACCCGGCTGGAGTGGCCGGCTGTGTGGGGCGAGCGGGCATCGATGGCCTTGACCGTGTAGTGCACCACCGATTTGAACAGATTCTCGATGTCCTTGATGAGCTGTGCGTTGTTAATGGCGACGGCCGCCTGGCTGGCAAGCGAACGCACCATGGCCTCATACTTCTCGTCGAAGGGTATGCGCTCCCCTTCGGGAGACAGGGCGTTGATGAGCTGCAGCACGCCGAGCACCTTGTCGGTGTGGTCGGTCATGGGTATGACCAGCATGGACTGGGTGCGGTACCCGGTGAGCTCGTCGTACTTCTTGGGGCCGGTAAAGTCAAAGCCCTCGGCCTCGTAGACATCGGGGATGTTCACCACCTCCTTGGACAGTGCCACGTGCGCGGACACGTTCGCGAAGTTTGGCTGCCCGTCGATCTTCAAGGGGACCGGGGGAACCGTGATCTTCACATCGGTGGTGCCGCCGGCATAATAGCCGGTGGACTCGGTTTGCATGATCTCGAAGGTGAGGACCTGCTTCTTCTGGTGCACGCGATAGAGGGTCCCGGCGTCGCAATGGGTGAAGCTGCGCCCCTCGGTGACGATGGTCTCCAGCAGCCGGTTGAGGTTCTTTTCACTGGAGAGGGCGATGCCGATATCGTTGAGCCTGGACATATCAGATTCCAGGGTGGCCAGACGGGTGGCCAAATCCGGGGAATTACCGTCGGGCGGATGCGGATCAGCAGAAGGCGCCATAGCTACGATAATATAGACTGCGTCTCACCGGGAATCAATGGAAACCGAGCTGCGACTCCGATAGAGCAGCAGGCCCACCAGCGCAGCCGGCAGCAACAGCAGGCCCATGACCAGGAATATGGCGGCCGTGTCCCAGCGGTCGGCGATGGTGCCGGCCAGTGTTGAG
>JADFSS010000061.1 GCA_022560655.1 Candidatus Neomarinimicrobiota bacterium | reverse complement strand
CGGTGGTAGGCAGTCACGCTGGGGGGCAACGCGGCGCCCAGGAAAGTGATCATCATCCATGCCAGCAGCACTACAGCCAGGCCCTGGGCCAGTGGGAGCAGCTTCTTCAGGGCCCAATCATTACGCCGGGGAAAAACAAAACTGAACCCCATGAACAGCACGGGCACCGCCGCGTTGGCAGCCAGATCAAGCAATTGAATGGCATGGCCTAAGCCCTTGGGGCCGATATCATAACTGGCCCAAGTGGACATGATCATGACAGCGGTGGCCATGCTAAGCCAATGAAATGATCGCGCCACGCTGTCACCTGGCCGTTTGACAAGCACTAGAATGGCCAGAAAGAAGTACAGTGCGGCGGCGAGTGATTGAACCGCCAGGTAACGCGCCGAATAAAATTTCCCCAGAGGTACCGTCGCTGAAAACGTAGCCTCATCCCGCTTGATTTTCAGCTCCACCAAGTCTCCGATCTTCTTGTGATCCGTGAGAAACTCCACATCGGCTGAGAAAGCTACGGCCTGGGCGTCGATAGAGATGATCAGGTCTTGGGGCTGGAGGTTGAAGCCAACTGCAGGGTCCGGCACCGCTAAAATCACAACCCTGCCGGACTCGGTGGCGTAATCGACCGGTAGCGCGGGCCTTATTGCTACCCGATACGCGCCGGGCACCGCCAACGCAATCAGGACCAGGTCGGCCAAAAGTATCATTGTACTGCCCCTGGTACTGGAAATCATTGCATCAATTTGGGTTATGAATGGCTGCTCGCGAGAATATAGTGATCATCAATCGATTCCGAACAGGACTATTTATGTTCATCACTGACCTAATTAGACGCCGAAAAATTCAGCCCCATCCAACCTCTGAGGGCAGGTCATAGCTACTAAGACTGATTTGCTCCCAAAGTATTCCCCTATTGCCTCACCCCTAAAACATTTGCACCTGTCCGGACCCGGAGTTTTCAGCCCCCAAGTCAATGACAAAAGTTTGACGAACCTTTGATAATTCAGTGATGACGCGGACCTGCAAGTCCAGTAATTTTGATCAGGAAAGATAATCACCTAATTATTAACTCGATACTCTCATGCGACTCTTGACCTAATGCCAGGGGCTTCTGCGGTCGTTGGATGCGGCGAGCTCTGCTCCCAATGCGACCCCAACCCAGATGGGCCGACAGTCTGGGGAAGCACAATCCTAAGACTCAAACAGGGGTGACGCCATGAACAGAAAATCTGCTAAACTTGCACTGCTACTGGTGGGTATTCCCCTTGCCAGCATCGAGACCCGCGCCCAGTGGGTGTTGACCAACGCTCCGGAAGGTGTCTACGTATATGCGTTTGCTACAAGCGGCACCAATGTCTTTGCCGGATCGGATACCAGCGCTTTAGCCGACCTAGGTGGCAGTGTCTTTCTTTCCACCGACAGCGGGGCGAATTGGACCAACTCCAGCGCCGGCATTACAGCTCCCGAGGTTCGGGCACTGGCCGTCAGTGACACGAACATTTATGCCGGAACCTGGGGTGGCGGGGTCTACCTATCGACCGATAACGCGGCCACCTGGAATCAGTCAAGTACCGGCATGACCGATAGTATCGTTACGGCCTTGGCTGTCAGCGGCGGGATGATCTTTGCTGGGACCTATGGTGGCGGGGTCTACCTGTCGACTGATAACGCGGCCACCTGGACCGCCAGCACCACCGGATTGACAAATACTAACGTTTGGTCCCTTGCCATCAGCGGCTCTAAGATTTTTGCCGGGACCGATGGCGGCGGCGTATTTCTTTCCACCGACAATGGGGCGAACTGGATGGCGGTCAATACCGGCTTGCCAAGCCCACTTTGGGGCGTGCGACTTGCCATCAGCGGCACGAATATCTTCGCCGGTGCTCAGGGCGGAGTCTTTCTCTCGACCGATAACGGAGCGAACTGGACAGACGTGAGTAACGGGTTGCCGAATCCTTGGGTATTCGACTTAGCCGTCAGCGATACCAATGTCTTTGCCTTAACCAATTGGGGAGAAGTGTCTCTTTCCACCGACAACGGGGCGAGCTGGAGCCTGGTCAACGAGGGACTGATGGATACTCTGGTTGAGGCCATTGCCGTGAGCGATTCATTTATCTTCGCTGGCGGTAGCTCCGGCAGTGGTATCTGGCGGCGTATGCTTCCCGAGATAATCGGAGTGGTGATAGCTGTGGAGGCGGCAGATCTCTTGCCCCCCAGATTCGACCTCGCCCAGAACTACCCCAACCCCTTTAATCCGGCAACCACCTTACGATATGACCTCCCCCATGGGGCCCATGTCAGGCTGGTGATCTATGATCTACGCGGCAGAGAAGTGTCGAGGTTGATAGATGCACACGCGGGACCAGGCTACCGCCAGTTGAGCTGGGATGGCCAGGATCAGGCCGGCCGGGAGCTGCCTACAGGAATCTACATTGCCCGGCTGCTGACGCCCGAGTTCACCAAAACGATCAAGATGGTGCTGCTGAAATAGCCAAATCGCAGAGCAGCTACATGGAAACAAACGGAATGTAGCATACGGATGAATCCGGCAGCCCGGACGGGCCGGGAATAGAGTAGAGGCTGGGTTCAGCCGGTCTGGGCCTTGACCAGGTGCTTGATCTCGCGGAAGCCCACCAGGCGCTGTTCCATATCCCACCACAGGTTTAACCGGGCCGACTTGAAGCTTTTCCAGAACGTAAGGGTGGTGACTTTCTGAAAGAAGGGATTCTCCCGGTAGGCCTTCTGCAACAGGTAGTTGGGAATTTTCGGCGAGAGATGATGGATATGATGGAAGCCGATATTGCCGGTGAACCACCGCAGCACGCCGGGCAGTTTGTAGTAGGAACTGCCAAAGTGACTCATGGTGGCGTAGTCCCAATCCTCACTGGGGGCCCAGACGGCGCCCTCGTACTGATGCTGCACGTAGAACATCCAGACGCCCGCGCTGCCCGCCATGGCAAACATGGGCAGCTGGATGATGAGCACGGCCTTCAGCCCGATCCATAGCGACAGGCCGGTAATGGCCGCCAGCAGGGCGAGGTTAGTCCAGATAACGCTCCACTGCTCCCGCGAGCGCTGCTTTTTGATGCGGAACCGGTGCCACACCAGGAATATCCATAGCGGGCCGACGAGGAACATCACCAGCGGATGGCGGTAAAGGCGGTAGCCGAGCCGTTTGGCCCGTGAGGCAGCCAAGTATTCCTCCACCTTCATGGTCCACACATCGCCGCCGGTGCCCCGCTTGTTGAGGTCGCCGGAGTTGGCATGATGGATGGCGTGCTCGTAGCGCCAGCGGAAATAGGGGGTAAAGTTGAGCGTTGCCGTCACAAATCCCACGACCGTGTTGGCCCATTTTTGCTTGAAAAACGACCCGTGACCGCAGTCGTGATTGATGATGAAGATGCGGACCGACATGCCGGCCACAATGGGCATGAGCGCCAGGGTCAGCCAGTAGCTTACCGCCAGCGAATGGTACAGCAGCACCCACCCGATGACGTAGAGCGCAAGTGAATTGAAAAGCTGCCACAACGATTTGGGCAGCGTCGGCGCCCGGTACTTGGCGAGCCAATCATGCCAGGGGACCGCCTCCATCTGCAGCTTGAGATCAGCGAGGCTGTGGAAGCTTGTCTCGGACCGAGGGGACGTAACACTCATGTTGGCCGCTTTCAGTTGGAAATCTGTAAGACTCGGTTGTCAGCACTGGCAAATAAAATGTGCGCAGGCCGCTCACCCTGTAAGCGCGCAATTTATAAGCCCGGCGCCCAAGACGCAAGGGAGAGCGGGCCACTGAGCCGAAAATCCAGGTTTCAAGTTACGGAGCACGTGATGACAGACTCCTGATTATTTGTGGGAGGCGAAACCAGGGGTATTTCGCTGTGCAAGTGTAGACCAGACCCGGATCGAACCCAGGGACTCTGGCGGCATTGTAATTGCGAATTAAGTAATTTGTAATTAACTTACATGTCATTGAAAGGAACGCGACATGACTCAGGGACAGTTCGGCAGTAGTGAGATCTGGAAAATGATCGAAGAGGAATTAGGTAAGCACGGGATTGATTTAGAATCGCTGGCCGGCGATGATGCTGACCCGGCACGGGTAAAGGTCGTTTGTCTTTGCGGCGATCTCAGGGACACCGTACGCGAACTAGGGGCCAATGCGCGGGACCAGGTGGTTATGGTGCGTATCGATGAAGGGACCAAGGACGCCCTTGACGCCTGGGTCGAAACCGGAGCCGTGAAGAGCCGCTCCGAGGCGGCAGCGTTGTTCATTGCGGAGGGGCTGCAAGTGCGCTCCAAAGAGCACGAACAACTTCAGGATGCTTTGCGCGATGTTGAGGAGGCTAAGTCCCGGCTGAGGGAAAAGGCGCGAGATGTGCTGGGCGAGCAGAATTCTTGAAGCTTGTGAATAGTATTGGGATCTCCAACCTGCAGTTCCAGGGGGAGATCACGCTCTCTGCAATGACCACCTGAACCGCATTCGCGGGACCTGTCCGACGCCGCCTACATGGCGCTGTATGCGGCGGGGCGCCTGACTCAGGCACACCGAGGTGCGGATCCGCAGCTCAAGTACTCGTTTGATCTCTGATTAACGGAGTCGACAAAAGCCTGAGGGCTTCGCTGTGGGTCGCTCATCGGTGGATCCTAGTTGCCGCCTCGCTTGTCGTTGTCGACAAAGCCTTTGAACGACTCGGTAATGGCATTGTCAATGCTACTCTCGTCATCGGGGTTGGTAGGATCAAGGGCGGCGCCACTGTTCTTATCGATAAACCAGCTGTTCACGTCGACGGATAGGGTGACGTTGACCTGGCCGGTGGTGTCGGATATCACCAGGGGAGGATCGAACTCCACCCGTTGATTGGCGGTGCGCCGCGATTTGAACACGAAGGACGAATCGCCGTAGGTCCCCGCCACGACCACGGAATAGCGGTCACTGCCGCTCTCACCTTCGACAAAGTCAGGGTCGCCCACGTCCTCACCATCACCGGGCTTGTGGAGGCGGAAGGAGACCTTGTTGTACTCGCCCATGGGAATATCGATAGGCTCGAGGGTGTTCAGGGCGCCCGTGAGGTCCAGGTCCACCACGACTGCGTCGGACCTGAAGTCCAGCGAATCGCCGTCATCGACGCTGTGGAACTGAATCGTTTTCAGCAACAGCTTCGCGGAGCTGAGTGCCACGTGGCCCGACAGCGATTTGCTTAGCGCGGAGTTGTCACCCACCATAAAGCTGAGTGTGGCCGAGGCTGGTTCACCATTTCCGGCGGTGGGGGCATCACAACCGGCCAGGGCGATGATCAAACCAAGACCTGCCGATGAGATAAGCGCTTTCATGTCGGATTCCTCTCAAATAAATCTATGTGGGTGGTAAGTTAGCTCATTGCCAGCGCTGGAAATGTAACCGGGGTCACACACCCTTGAGTGATCAGCACAGTTAGGCCCCGCTGTCCACGTGGGCTGTAGAATAATGGGGGACGCGCCCGGGCAACCGGCCCCCACCCGCAACTCCGTGCCGAGACCGTATTTTGCAATATGTGCATAATTCATGCAAGTTTGTCGTTGTTATGACGGTAATTTTTGAAAATAATCACTACTTTGGAGGATAAGGCAATGCTAGATTCGAAAGACAGGAGTATCCTCAGAATGCTTCAAGTAGATGCCAGGCTTTCTCTTACCACCGTTGCGAAGCAGCTGGGGTTGGCCACCTCCACTATTCATGAGCGCGTGCGGAAAATGGAGGCGCGGGGGGACGTCTTGGGCTTTTACACCTGGATCAATCCGCGTGCGGTAGGCCTGAATATTCTCGCGTTCATCCAGGTACTGGTTGTGGGTGTGGAAAACGAGGTGCCGTTCATCAAACTCATTACCAGGCTGCCGGAGGTGGAAGCCTGTTACGATTTGACCGGCGAATGGTCCTACCTGCTCAAAGTGCGGACGCGTGATATAGAGGCGCTCTCGAAGTTCCGGCGCGACCATATCAATCCGGCTGCCGGGGTGGCGCGGACGAACACTTCCATTGCCATGACCCATTTCAAGGAGACCAGGACGCTGAACCTGGAGTAGCCGGCATCATGATTCGTGCTGCCGGGCCGCATCCAAATCTAGTTCAGGAGACAGACAAACATGCCGACCGGAATGAAGACCACGGCGCTGGGCGCCCTGCTGGGCACGCTGGTGGCCCTTTACCTCTATGCCTATCCCTGGACCGGACCAGCCTGGGGAGCCGCCGATGCGGTGGTGGATCCCCAGGAATTGCTCAGGGAACTGGGCCGTCAGATCGCGCAGCTGGATCCGGACGACCCGGAGGCCCAGCGGCTTAGCCGCGCCGTAGCGGGAATCCGCAAAAAGATGCAGCAGACCAAGCCGAAGGCCCAGGACCCGGGGGCCTTTCTCGAGGGGCTGGCACAGGTAAAGACGGGCGTTGACGGCGCCACGTACCCTGCAGGTTATAAGGTTTTGGAGCTGCGGATGGCCCTGCAGCGCTCGACAGGGGCACTCACCAAGGCCCAGGCACCCACCTGGGTGGAGCGCGGGCCGGGCAACGTGAGCGGGAGGGCCAGGGCAGTAGTGGTGGACCCCGCCGACCCCAGCGGCAATTCATGGTTTGTAGCCACGGTTGGCGGGGGCATCTGGTTTACGGCCGATGCGGGCGCCACCTGGACGCCCAAGACGCCGGAGCTCACGACGCAATCGACCACCACCCTGGCCATCAGCGCGTCCAATCCCGACGTGATCTATGTGGGCACCGGCATGGGCTACGGCCGGATTATCGACCTGTCCGGCAGCGGGGTGTGGAAATCGGTGGACCACGGCAATACCTGGAGCCAACTGCCCAACAGCGCCAAGGGCGAATTGCTGGGGGCCATCAACCGCATCGTGGTGGACCCCAACGACGAAAACGTGGTGCTGGTGGCCAGCAACAACAGCTATACCTACCTCTCTACCAAGGGGGGCAATCGTACCTCTGGAATCTTCCGCTCCTCGGATGGGGGCAGCAGCTGGACGAAGGTATTTGATCCCGACATTGTGTTCGGCGCTCAAACCGACAACCGGGTCCAGCAGATCATCAGCAACCCTCAGAACTTCAACACCCTCTACGCCACGGTCAATGAGATCGGGGTCGTCAAGTCGGTGGACGGTGGCTTGACGTGGAGCGTGTCGGTGGCGACACTGGCGGGCGCCTTTCTCAACGGGGTTCAAGAGGGGACTTACCAGGGCATCAGCACCCGCACAGAGATTGCCATCGCCCCCACCGACACCTCCCGGCTCTATGCGGCGGTGGAGCGCTGGGGGGGGATTGGCGACCTGTACATGACCACCGACGCCGGCGCCAACTGGGTCCTGGTGAACGATACGGGCAACGACCCCAACTGGTTCAATTCCTTTGGTCTTTCGGGTGCGTTGAGCTACGTGGCGGGCTGGTTTGACAATACCATTGCCGTACACCCCACCAATCCCAACGTGGTATTCGTCGGCGGGGTGAACACCTACCGCATGGACATCAATCCGGCGACCGCAGAACGGAGCACCACACCCATCGCCTGGAACTGGCCCAACTCACAGGGCCTCTCGTTCGCCCACGCCGATCACCACTTCCTGGCAACGATCATGGATACGGACGGCTCAGGGAACTTTCGCGTTCTGGACGCCAACGACGGCGGCCTGGCGGTATCACCGGACTCGGGCAACAGCTGGCAACAACTCACCGGCATGGTGAGCACCCAGCTATACGGCGTGGACAAGAAGCCGGGTGAGGACGTCTTCATCATCGGGATGCAGGACAACGGCACCTGGCGTTCGGGAGCCGATCCGACGGCCAGCTCCCCGTGGGTCAAGGACTGGGGCGGCGATGGGGTTGAGACCGTGTGGAACGCAGCCAACCCGGACCTCATTCTGGCCGGGACGCAGTGGGGCACGCTGATTCGCTCCACGGACGGCGGGAGCGGCTGGAGCGCGGTGGCCAGCGGCGCGACGGGCAATGGCCCGTTCATCACCAAGATCGCCGGGAGCAAGATCGATCCCGACCTGGTCTTCACCCTCAGCAGATTCGGTATCCACCGGTCCGATGATTTCGGCGCCAACTGGACCTTGACGCCCATAACGGGCAACTGGATTGGCAACCGCGCATTCGACAACGTCGAGATATCGGTGGCCAACCCGCAGGTCGTGTGGGCGACGTCCAAAATTGATTTTGACATACCGCGCGGCACCGGCGGCGGCGTCTACGTTTCCGCTGATGGGGGACTTAGCTTCACCGACATCTCCACCTCACTGCCGCGGTCGGTAAATGAATCGTCGGGGATTGGTACCAGCCCGCTTGACGAATCCACCGCATACCTCCTGTTTTCGGCCCCTGACAATCCGAAGATTCTCAAGACCACCAACCTGGGACTAACTTGGGAGGATATCTCCGGGTTTACCCCCTCATCCAGCACCAGCACTCGGGGACTGCCCAACGTGGCCTTTTTCGCGTTGCTGGTGATGCCGTTTGACAGCGACCAGATCTGGGCAGGCACCGAGATTGGCCTGTTCATCTCTCAGGACGGTGGTGCCAGCTGGGCATATGCCGACAATGGATTGCCGCAGGTCTCAATCTTCCAGCTGGCCATCGTCGATGAGACGGTGCTGGTAGCCACCTATGGCCGGGGCCTGTGGACAGCCACCTTGCCGGAGCTAGCGGGTTACAGTCCTCCCACAGTGACCCTCGCTCCCAGGCTGAGCCAGCCCGCCCAGCTGCCCAACGGCCTGGTGGCTACAACCCTTGATATGCGCTCGGCCTACGACTCGACCACAGTGTTCGTCAATGGGGCGGCCGCGTTCCGGCTGGGCGCCAATGCGGCGGCCAAGGACACCGCGCTTCTCTATGCCGCCGGCGGCGAAGAGACGCTGATCATAGAGGCCCGGTCATTCAAGGACGGCAGGAGTTACAGCACGCCGTCCTACGTGGTGATCATCCGGCCGCTCTCCATCGTGGCCCAATACGGCGCCAACTTTAACTTCGGCGATAGCGGCGATTTCTTCGGCACCGGATTCTCGGTGACCACCGCCACCGGCTTCACATCCGGCGCCATTCACACGGCGCACCCCTATCCACAGGCAACGCAGCTGACCTATCAGCTGGGCGCTTCCATCATAGTGGCGGAGCAGAGCGAGGCGGTCATGACCTTCGATGAGATCGTGCTGGTTGAGGAGGGCATTGTCAGCGATTACCTCAACGCCAATTTCTTTGACTTTGTGATCGTGGAGGGTACTACGGATGGGGTCGACTGGCGGCCGCTGGTGGACGGCTATGACTCACGGGCAGCCGCCATCTGGACCGCCGCCTACAACGCCAACATCGTGGGTATCAATTCGGTGACCCCCGGAACGGAGTCGCTCTACCTGACGCGGACCATCAACTTCACCGACACATTCAGTGCGCAGGACACGATTGCCATCCGCTTCCGGCTGTTCTCCGACCCGCTGGCAGTAGGCTGGGGCTGGGCCATCGACAACCTCCAAATCCAGGGGGGCACCCTAGGCACGGGGGACGTGGCAGCTGGCCTGCCCACTAAGTTTGAACTGCGGCAGAACTATCCCAATCCGTTCAATCCGAGCACGGTCATCAGTTTTGACCTCCCCCAGCCTGCAGAGGTGCGGATCACAGTTTATGATCTGGGCGGCCGATTGGTTCGGGTATTGACCAGCGGTGTCACCGAGGCGGGCAACCATGAACTCATTTGGTCGGGGCTAGACCACAGTGGCCGGAGGGTCCCGTCAGGGGTTTACCTGGCACGGCTGACGTCTGCACAGTATACCCAGTCGATCAAGATGGTGTTCCTGAAATAGCCTTGCCCCCCAGCGTGGGGGCGCTGACGCTCTGAAGTAAGGCGCGGGATCCGCTGCCCGGGTGTGCTGCCACCCCCACGGCCCGCCCCACGTGTCAGACCGGGATAGGCGGTCGATGACGACCAGGTCGCTGCTTGTCCCGGCCTGCATCGGCGTCGAGCGTGGTCTGCGCTACCCCACTGTGAGGCAGCAGGCCGTTCAACTGGCTGCTTTACCCCCGGGTCTCAAGGTTGGATCGTAATTGTCGCCATACAGATAGCGGCGGCGGCTTTGAAATAGGCTGACGGGCCGCTAAATTCCCGCACTTATTTCTTGGCCCGTTGATATGCCGTCAAGTCGTACCATCCAATCGCCCTCCGTGGGGACTGCCCAGGCCAGCCCCCTGCTGCCTACCGCGCCCTGGGATCACTGACGCCAGTGCCACTGAGACCTGTCTGCACGGGTACAGGCGCGTGGTACCGCCCCTGGCAAGCCACAGAAAGTACGGGGGGCTGACGCGCTATGGCTGCCGCTGAAACCGGTGGATTCAGTGTCCTCATTATGGATCGCGACAGGGCTACCCGCGACGCAATCCAAGGCCTGTGCGAGGTGTTGGGGATCACCTCGATTGTGACTTCAAGCCAGCCGATTGCGGTGAAGACCTACCGGGACAACCCCATCCTGGTGGTCTTTCTGGATGCAGAGATGGCCCAGTTGAATGCCAGAGTGCTGGCCCTGGAACTCGATCGGCTGGCTGCGGACCGGCAACGAAAGCGGCCACCGCTGGTCCTCCTGTACGAGAATCACGATATCCTATCCAATACCGGGCTGATCAAACTGCCCCTCTCCCGGCCCATGAAAAAGCCGGTGGCGCTGGCCGAGGTCTATGAGATCCTGGCGGCGGTTGGATTGATAGGCGCAGGGCCGCACGCGAAAAACGATGGGATTGACGCTGAAATCAGCGCATATAATACATTTCTGGCACAGACCGAGGCCATGCTGCGCAACATGGTAAAGGACTTCCTGGAGCCGTGAAACTGAGGGTTGAGGAGAAGATTCATCCGCTGGCAGGCGGCGTGCTTAAGGTACAGTTTGTCGACGGCGGCAGGGTTGTGCTGGCGCAGATCACCCAGGGCGAGGGCATAGCCAGCGAGATTTACGAGGCGCTCGACAGCCTGGGGATCAGATTTGGCGTACTGGATAAATGGGTGGACGAGATTGGCGGCGGCTACAGAGGAGAAGTCCCGGTGGCGGTGGCCGAGGTTTCGGTTTCGCCTGCGAAGATCGAGGGGCTCGACGACATGTTTGCACTCATCGATAGGCTGATTTCGTCGGGGGACTTCTCCAGCCTGGCTGGGCTGAACATCCTTGCGCGGGTGGAATCGGGCGACACGCTGCTCAAGATGCACACGCCGCCACAGACCGTCCTGAGGTATCCTGACGATGAGAGTCGTGTCCTGCGGAACGGCCATTTGAATGCCCGGATCCTGGCCGGGAGGAACACCACGGTCTCTGACGATGGGACCGAAATCAGCGCTGCCGTGGACGGCGTGGCGCACCAGAACCTTTATGGAGAGGTCTCGGTGCATCCCATGGAAAATATGTCGCGGGTAACCGCCCTTGACGGAAAGATCCGCCATGAAGCGGCCATCATGATCGAAGATGACGTGGAGGCGACTGCGCACGTGGTTACGAAGGGCGACATCCACATCAGTGGGACCGACTACGGGGCCCTGCTGCAGGCTGCCGGCAACATTCAGGTGAATGGCCTCACCGAGAACCGCGGTGGGGGCGCCAAGGCTTCGGTCCGAGCGGGGGGACATTTCAAGACATTCAAACTGCACAACACGCGGGTTATCACCGGCGGAAATCTGATCGTCGAGGCGGAAATCAGGGGCTGCGACATCGTCTGTGGGGGCACCCTCGCCTCGCCCACCCTGTCCGGTTCGCAGGTCAAGGTTGGACATCGGATCGTGGTGGGCGATATCAAAGACGATACCAGCATCCTGATGGGAATCCAATATCTCGATGAATCGGACTATGAGTCGAAACTGACAGTAGTGGGGCAGTATGAGGCGCGGATGGCGGACAGGCGCGCCGTCCTCAGCCTGGCGCAGGATACCATCACGGACGAATCCCGCAAGGTGTCCGAGCAGCTACGCAGGCTGAAGGACCCGAAACTATCGCCGACCCAGCGGACGAACGCCATGCGGATCCTGGCCAACCTCACCAAGCAGATTGAGACGACGCTGGAGACCTTCCGGGTAGCACTGGAAGCATTTGCCAGCGCGGGGCATGAGGTGCTGGACCGTCAGGCGCCCCTGGAATTCTACCGCCAAAGGCTGGAGGCGATGAGGCCGGAGATCATCGTTTGGGGCACGGTGGAGGCCGGCACAAAGATCGCCAGCGGTGCGCTGAAACTGACCTTCGCCGAGCCGGCCTCAAAGATCAGGATTACGGTCGACCCTGAGGCGGAGGAGCTGGTGACAGAGCCGCTGACGGTGTCCGAACCGTCCCAACCTGCAGACGAATCCCGCCTGCCCGACGCCCACCGCCCGACGCCTGCCCGCTGAAGAGGAACGGATCTCCGCACAGCAGGACAGGTGACCCGGGAAAGCGCAAAAAAATCGCCGAGCATACCCGGCGGCAGGGGGATTCCATTGCGGGCGGGGACCAGGCCGACGACTGAGGCGGCGGTCCGGATCGCCAGCGGGACAGACTCAGGCGGGGACGCCTAGCGGGGAGTGACGGAAGCGACCAGCAAGTACTGTCCCGGCAGCACGCGACCCTTGACACCCACCTGCCGAAAGTGCGAGTCGATGCCCAGGTAAGTTTTCTGGGCCTCGCCGTACTGCAGGTAGTGATAGATCTTGCCGTCGGAAGCCTGCAAGTGGTGCAGATGGCCCAGCTTGCAGCTGTGGGGCAGCTCGCCCACGTTGAGGCCACACTGGCACAGGTTGTAGCCGGTCAGGGAGACCTCCTCGCCAGCGGCTGAGCGGTAAGCGTCCAGGTCGATGCCTGGGGCCTTTTTCACCGCCGTCAGATCGTCGATGTGCAGTAGGGCGCCGTTGACCAGCAGCCTACCCTTGAGGTCCACGGCAGTGCCGGGTGCAATGCCTTGCAAGTGATCGCTGTTGCCAGGCGTCTCCAGAAAAGCGTAAACCCCGCTTTTGGCCACCAGAGCAAGCGCGCCCACGTTGCCCCGGAGTGACCGGTAGCCTGCAGACTCAACCTTGGCCGCATCGTAGAAGGTCTGGATGTCCACCACGATGCCGGTTTCGTGGAACTTGGTGACCTCACCGCCGGCGCCAGCGGATTGCAGCAGCGACCAAGAGCCTGCGATGACCATGACCAGCCAAAGGGCGCGAAACTTTTTCATGCGACGAATCCTCATGCTAGATGGGACAGTTTACCGCCGGCGGCGGGGAAAATCCACCGTTCAGGCTACAGTTGTACTGGTTGCAGGGACGGGGTGGAGCGGGAGAATTGTACTTGCAGGGTGTTGCCAGCCGGCATAAATTGGTAAGTGATCACTTACCATAACGCATTCAAAGCCCTTGCCGATCCCACCCGGCTGACCCTGATGGAGAAGTTGGCTACAACGCCTCAGGCTGTAGGGGTGCTGGCGAGGGGGATGGACGTCAGCCGGCCGGCTGTATCCCAGCATTTGCAGGTGCTGTGCCAGGCCCAACTGGCGCGCCGCGTCAAGGGGGGAAA
>JADFSS010000060.1 GCA_022560655.1 Candidatus Neomarinimicrobiota bacterium | reverse complement strand
TAGCGAAGCTGCCAGAAACAGCCAATCCGTAAAGATGGGAAGTCTTCATCTAGGGTACCTCAGAAGTCCGAGTTATTCCGCTCACTGATGTTTTGGGGACTATTCATGCTTGAGCTTGACAACATAACGATGATCTGTATTGTAAAGAGTCAGCGTGCCTTCATTCACGTCATAAACAGACGCATTATTAAGGGCCTGGATAAAACGGCCCTCTAGGACTCCCCGCCTTAGAGCCGGGCCTGCCGAGCATGCTTTTTCCGTCCAAGTGTGCCAGTCTATGCCCAGAGATCCGAGCTGGTTAATCTCATATGTCCCCGTATAATCATTGCAGGGCGTAACCGCGTCTATCCTCATAGATTTATGAAATCTAAGCGTCATCAGTGTGTCCGGGCCGGGTACAATCTCTTCTTCAGGTGTTTGAAGAGTATCTACCCTCCAAAGCATGTCCAGCAAGTCCTCGTCGATTACCGGGTCATTTGTGTTGCTGCAGGCTATCATTGCCGTGAACAAGATCACCGGGAGTAAATAAGAAGCAGCATGTTTCATGGCTTTCTCCTTTCCATTGGATCTGGCAGACCTGGCCCGATTCCCTATTGCAACGCCACCAGCACCAGCACGAGATCACGGCCTTCATCCAGGGAGCTCATAGCCTTGCCGATGATGGCGCCCTGCGCCCGGTCATGGTCGGTGACCTTCATGACGTGGCCGGGAGTGTCGGAGGTGGTAAGGAGGTCGCCGGGGGTGATGGGGCCGGTGGATGCATCGGCCCAGGCGTAGAGGCGCCCGGTGAGGGCCACCGGATAGTCCCCGTCGGCCTCTGAGTCAGCTTGCGCCATCAGGATGCCGGGGTTGACGCCTCCCGCGCCGCTGATGATGCCCGCCACGGTGCGGTCGTAGGCGCGGGAGGCTACCCGCAGCTGGCCGGGATGGTTGGGATCAATGGACACGACGGTGCCCGGTGCGATGGCATCCGAGCCGGCAACACGAAACGGTTCGGCCAGATCGGCGCCGCCGGTGATTTGGATAACTTTCGTCTTGATGGTCCCATTGACGTCGAGTAATTCCTGCGGATCTGAGGTTCCGATGCCAATATTACCGTTGCTCTTGATGTAGAGCCGATTGTTGAATTCCTGCCCTTTCTCTATCCAGAAAACGGACTTTCCCATGTTCACATCGCCGATATAGAAGTCACCGGACGTATGAATGGCCATGTCCCAGGTGTTGTATCCCTTCATCCGAATGCCGTCCCAATTATTTGTAAAATCGATGTGGAGCGCACTCGCGGGGCTGGACGTGCCGATGCCCAGGTTGCCGCTGCTTAAAACAACCTCGCTATTGGTTCCGTTACTCCCCAAATGCAGCTTTTTGCCGCTACCAGCAAGAAGATAGAATTCGGATGCTTCAGCATAAATGTTTGCGCCGCCGCCGCCGATAAACCTTAATTCAAAGACATTACTGGTGCCGATGCGCAGGCCATCTTTCCCTGTAACTCCTGTAATTTCTAGCCTGGCCACGGGGGTCGTCGTCCCAATGCCCACCTCGCCGCTATTCGTATTATAAATATCGCTGCCGTTCGTTGCCCACTGTCCATTAACCGCACTGCTTGCCAAGCAAAAGGCCAGCCCAAATGCCAAAAGGTGGTGCGTTTTCATCGTTCCCTCCCTTGTTAACGCAAGGTATGTGTCAAGACAACAATATACATCTAGCCATTAATTCTCCAAAAGTCAAGCACAATATGCTAGCGCCGGGGATCGTTCGACGGATGGGCTGTTGCTCCGCCCCATACTCAACCGCGCCACGACCCGCTGGCAACCTTTTCCATGGTGGCTACGTCTAAATATCAAATTATCGGATGATACGACGTAACGAACCAACCATTCAAGCATAAGGACCCAAAGACATGAAACTACTTAACCTCGCCGCCCTCTCGTTGGCCTTGGCCCTGGCTCTGGGAAGCAGCCTGCTCCTCAGTGGCGACAGAGTCACGCCGGCACTGGAGCACACCACTTTCCGGCACGCCTCCCAGTGGGGTGGGGAGAGCTTTGACGAGGCCGTGTGGCAGGCCGTGGATGAGATCGCCGCACTGGAAGAGACCATTTCGCCTGAAGTGGAACTATTTTTTGTGGAGCTGCGCCCCGTGGAGGAGCCGCTGCAGGTGGTGCAGCTGGCCTTCGACCGCGAATCATTGCTCCGGTTGATGGCGGGCGAGCTGGCCCCTGAGGCCTTTGTCCGCGACCATATCACGTTCGACTAGCCTACCCGGCCCCGGCCTGCTTTGCGGTACCAAGTTCAGCAGTCGGGGCCGCCGGGCTCGCCTAGCATCCGCATAACAACCCCGCCTCTGCCATCCCACACCCCGGCTGATTGATCAACCGGGGTGTGGGCCCACCTTTTACCCGCCGTCCTCCAGCTGGGACTCGACCAGGGCGAACAGTTCCTGCTCCAAAGCCCCGTTGGAAAGCCACTCGATCCACTGGCGCTGATCGCGCCAAGCGCTCGTATAGACCATGAATACGGGCCTGATGGTGAGGCGGTAGCCGTCGGGGCTGCCGCGGGCCGGTGAGAGGCTAAGCTGCACCTGCAGGTTGGCGGAGAGGGTCTTGCCCCGCAGGCCGCCGGGCCGGCGTTTGTGGGCCAGAGCCTTGAGCTGCCGCAGGGGGAGCGGCCGCTGGAAGGTGACCAGCCGGGCGCGGGAGGAGCGGCGGACATTCAGCTCCAGGTGGTGCTGCGAGGCTGCTACTGCGGCGGAGGTGGCGGCGGACAGGGCTTGCAGCTGCGCCGAATATTCCCGGTAGGCAGGCGGTTGGGGGGCTTCCGTGCTGGCGGGGCCGCCGGCACAGCCGAGCAGGGCCAGGAGCAGGGCCGCGGTGCTCCATTGAGCCAGGAGCAAGCGCTGGGGGCAGGTGGGCAGCTGCTCCCGAGGAATCAATCGAGATACCCCACGCGGTGGCATTAACTAGCGGCTAGTCAGCCTCTTGTTCCCCTTCCTTGGGATTTACCTGGTTATCGAGGGCCTTCAGG
This sequence comes from Candidatus Neomarinimicrobiota bacterium, assembly GCA_022560655.1. NCBI lineage: Bacteria > Pseudomonadati > Fidelibacterota > Fidelibacterota bacterium. Next base: position 10,703 of record JADFSS010000060.1, on the reverse strand, counting down.
TCGTCCTCAAGCCGGTCGAGAACCTCGCGCATATCAAGAATGGTGCGGTTGGTGCGCCGCTTGTAGGTCGTCACGTCGTCAGAGAGGGTACGCAGATCGCCGCTGACACTGCGGATGTCGTCCTGCAGCCGTTCCTCCACCTGCCTGAGGATGAAGTTCGTCTCTTCAATCATGTTGCCGAGGCTGTCGGTGACAACCCGCAGCCGAGTATTCAGATTCAGCAGGTCGGCTTGCATCTTACGGATGTGTTTCCCCCGCCCCTCGAATTTCAGATCAAGACGGCGGTACGCTTCATCAATGACGCGCTTGTGCCCCTGGAGCTCCACATCGCTGGCCTCCAGGGCCTGCATCGACTGGACACGGTTGTGATCCACAATGATGCCGTAAAAGAGCGCAAAGGCCAACAGGACGAGCACCAGCGTGTTGATAATTCTTTGCATCCCGACTCCGTTTAAGAAGATTTACTCATTCGGCCGACCCCTCCAACTCGGCCAACCGACGTTCCCATTCGGGCACATCGTCTTCATGGCCCGCCAGCCCCGCCTCGCCAGCGTCAAGTTGGTCCGCATGCTGCTGCCTAACCCGGTCCAGGAGTTCCTCACGGGTGGCTGCATTGTGACGCAGCCGTTCCACCAGGTTGGCGATTTCCGCCTCAAACTCCCGCGCCGTCAGGTCCAGACGCTTCATCAGCTGTTCCAGCAACGCCTGGCCGTAGCCCTCGTCAACCTGTGCCGCCAGGGCGGTCACTCGCTCCTGAAAATGTACGGCATTGTCCTGGCCGCCGGGCACATCCCCATTCATGTTGCGAATCCTTTTACGCGTTCCGTAGAGTCATTACCGCTGGGCTGGAATTTTTTGCCGAATGCACGCAATAGCAACCAATAAATCAGCCTGGCGACAGAAAAAGGGTGGCAAAACGCTGCATTCAAAATACCGACACCGGGTCTGAGGCGAGCCTGTCAGCGGGCCTCCTGCCGCTCAAGACCCTTGCTGAAGGACTCGGCGATGCGGTCAATTTCCTGTAAATCCAACCCTTGGCCTGAGTCAACATGCTCCTCATCGGCCACCCTACCGATCGCTGGAAGCGGCTCATTGTCGTAACGGGAATAGCTGCCGCGGCGACTGGCTCCGGTACCCTTCACGCCAGTTGGCCCTACCGATTCGGTTTCCCAGGCAACCCGTTTGCGATTGAGCAGGTGCAGCGGCGTGATATTGTCGCCGGTAATGGCGCCGCCCCAGGTGCCCGAGCCCAAGGTCATGGCCGGGGCCAACCCCGTGCTGTAGCCTACCGAACCGTGCGGCGAGGGGGTGTTCACCAGGATACGGAAGGTCCGCACCCGCTGGGCGAACCGGCTGACCAGTTCCTCGTTGGTGCTATGGATGACCGCCGTATGACCGACGCCGCCGTAGTCGACGATCTCAGCAGCGAGGGCAATACCGGCTTCGGCACTGGCCACGGTATAGTAGGCCAGCACCGGGGATAACTTCTCCCGGCTCAGGGGGTGCTCGTGCCCCACCCCCGACTGTTTCACCAGCAGGACGGCAGTGTCTTCCGGCACCTGGAAGCCGGCCATCTCGGCGATGCGGTGGGCCGGCTGGCCGACCACGGCCGTATTGAGGCTGCCGTCGGTACGCACCATGAAGCTCTGCAACAACTCCAGCTCGCGGCCCGCAACCCAGCTCACCGACTCATCCTTGAGGGCATCCAACACCCGGCGCTCGATGGTGCGCTCCACGATCATGGCATTCTCCGCTGAACAGATAAGTCCGTGATCGAACGCCTTACCCAGGACGATATCCCGAACCGCTTTGCGCACATCCGCCGAGCGTTCAATGAATGCCGGGACATTGCCCGGTCCCACCCCATAGGCCGGCTTGCCCGAGCTGTGCGCCTGGCGGACAATGGCTTTGCCGCCCGTTGACAAAATGATGCTCACCCCGGGATGGCGCATGAGGGCCTGGGCCGACTCCTTGCTGGGCATCGTGAGGCTGGCCACCAGTCCTTCCGGCGCGCCCGCACTGACAGCCGCCTGGGCGAGAACGTTAACAGCCTCCAGCGTGCACTGGCCGGCATTGGGATGCGGGCTGGCCACCAGCGCGTTGCGGCTCTTGACAGCGATCAGGGCCTTGTACATGACCGTGGAGGTAGGGTTGGTGGTGGGAATAATGCCGGCCACGACCCCCATGGGTTCGGCGAGCACGGTAACCTTATGGCGGCGATCGCGGCTGATCTCCCCCACCGTGGCCATGTGGCGGATGGACTCCCACAAGTCCCGCGTGCTGAATTCATCCTTGATCACTTTATCAGCCGCCTTGCCCATGCCGGTATCGCTGACCGCCAGCTCCGCCAGTCGGTGAGCGGCCCGAAAGCCGGCCTTCGCCATGGCGGCGCAAACCTGGTCCACCTCCTCCTGCGAGGCGCCGGCGAACTGGTGCTGCGCCTCAACCGCGCGGCGACACACGTCGCGGACCTCCTGCTGAGCCTGTAGATCCTTATCCATCGGGTACCGCTGCTACCACCTCATAAAACCTGTTACTGCTGCGCTCATCCGTCAGCACTAATGAATGACCGTGCCGATGCGCTTCAACCGGCTCAGAGTGACAAAGGGAAAACGCTTGAGATCCAGGGAGAAATAGATAAACAACGCCTCGCCCAAAATGTTCTTGTGGGGGACAAAGCCCCAAAAACGGGAATCGTAACTCTGGTCCCGATTGTCACCCATCATGAAATAGTAGTCCTGTTCCACCCGGTATGTGCTGATGGGCTGGCCGTCGATATGTATGGTGTTTGATTCCAGGTGGAGCCTATGGCCGTCCATGCTGGCCACATACCAGAGTGTGACCCGGTCCTCGTCGGCCGAGAGAGAGTCCCCCCTCTGTGGCACCCGGATCTGGCCGTAGTTGTCCTTATTGCCGTTGCCCCGGGGAAAGATATTGGGGTCCACCCAATCTTGGGACTGGATGTCGCGATCCAGAAACTGCAGGTGTTTTGGATGAATATAGGGCACACCATCTACCAGTATCTGGCGGTTACGGATCTCCAGGGTTTGACCAGGCCCGGCTATCAGCCGTTTGACGTACTTGTCCAGGGGATTATGGGGGTATTTGAATATGACCACATCGCCTATGTGTGGCTGGCGAAAAGCGGGCAGGCGCTTCCAAGGTATGTCGAACCCCAGGGACGTGTACGGTATTCCGAGGCGGTCGGGTGTCCGCATGCCGTAGATAAACTTGTTGCCGATGAGGAAGTCCCCCACCAGAATGGTCCGCTCCATGCTGCCGGTGGGCACGATGTAGGCTTCCACCGCCGTGGCCCGCAGTGCCAGAGCAATGGCGATGATGATACCCAGCGAGCGCGCTTCCCGGGCAAAGCGGGAGGGTGCCTGCTTCGTGCTCACGGAGCCCTTTCGCCCGGCGGGTGTCTTTTGGTTCGACCTGCTCATCGTGTGACTCTCAATGGGTGGCTCAATACCCCGCCGCGCCCGCAGCTCGGCGAGAGTCCACCGCGCCGAAATACCATCCGGTACGCGGGTCTACGTAGATGCAGTGCGCGGCCCCCATCATGTCATCCCCATAGCGCACGGTGTGTCCCATGCGCGCCAGACGTTGCCGCGTTTCCCGGCTGATGCCTCTGGGCTCCGATAGCACCACGTCAGGAAGCCACTGGTGATGGAAGCGGGGCGCTTCAACCGCTTCTTTAAGCCCCAGCCCGAAATCAACTACGTTGGATATGACTTGCGCTACTGTCGTGATGATTCTGCTGCCCCCTGGCGAACCCACCACCATGAGCAGGGAATCGTGGCGGGCCACAATGGTGGGTGTCATGGAGCTGAGCATTCTCTTGCCCGGTTCGATGGCATTGGCGTGGCCGCCAAGGAGGCCGAACATGTTGGGGTGGTCCGGCTTGGCCGAAAAATCGTCCATTTCGTCATTGAGCAGAAATCCAGCCCCCTTGACCAGCTCGCCCGAGCCGTACAGGGCGTTGATGGTGGTGGTAACGGCCACCGCATTGCCCCAGCGGTCCACAACGCTGTAATGGGTGGTCTGGTGGGTCTCCGAGAAAGTCATCACGTTGCCGTAAGACACCTGTTTGCTCACCGAGGCCCAGGCCGGCGACACATCCTGCCAGCGCCGGGCCGCATACTCCTTGGAGGTGAGTTCCGCCACCGGGACCGGCACAAAATCGGGGTCCCCCAGGTGATAGGCACGGTCGGCAAAGGCCCGTCGCTCGGCCTCCACCATGAGGTGAATGTGCTGGGCGGAGTGGAATTCAAGCTGCGCAAGATCGGTATGCTCCAGCTGGTTTAGAATTTGCGCCAGGACGATCCCTCCTGAGGAGGGGGGTCCCATGGAAATGATACGTGTATCGCGGTAGCTGAACTCCACCGGCGGGCGCTCCACGGCGCGATAGTCGCGCAGGTCCTGCATGGTGATCAGCCCGCCGCGTACGCGCATATGGCTGGCGATGAGGCGGGCGGTGAGACCGGTGTAGAATTCGTCCGGCCCCTGGGCGGCAATGCGGCGCAGAGTGGCGGCCAGATCGGGCTGGCGGAACAGGGCGTTGAGCCGGAGCGGCCGGCCCTGGGGATAAAAGATGCGGGCGGTGCCCTCGAATTGGGCCAGGCGATCCTGCATGCGCCGCAGATCTTCGTGGAGCTGGTAACTGACGGCAAAGCCGTTCTCAGCCAACTCCACGGCAGGGGACACCACCGTCTGCCACGGCAGGGTGCCGTATTGTTCCAGAGCCAGTCCCAAGCCGCGCACCGACCCGGGTACGCCACTGGCCAGAATGCCGGTGGCGCTCAGCTCCGGGATGACCTCACCGTTTTCATCCAGGTAGAGGTCCCGCGTAGCGCTTGCCGGTGCTTTTTCCCGAAAGTCGATGCTGGTGGTGCTGCCATCGCCAAAGCGGATGACCATGAAGCCCCCGCCGCCGATGTTGCCCGCACGGGGATCGACCACCGCCAGGGCAAAGCCCGTGGCTACCGCGGCGTCGATGGCGTTGCCGCCCCGCCTGAGAATGGAGAGTCCGATGCGGGAGGCCATGAGATTACTGGAAACCACCATCCCCCGTCGTCCCACCGCGTCAGGCGGCCGGCCTCCCCAGCCAACGGCAGCGCAGAGCAGCAGGAACAGGGCGAGAGCGGTGTGGCGATTAGTCTGCATGGATGCTTGCAGGTCGATGTTCTACCTGGGGTCCGGCCTTGGTAAACCTCACGGATATTACATCGAAGCGCACCTCGGTGTCGATCTCTTTTTCGACGCAGTAGTGCTGGGCGGCGGCCATGATGCGGTCCCGCTTGCGGACGCCCACCCGCTCCTCAGGCGCGCCCCATTCGCCGGGCACACCACTTTTCACCTCGCAGATTACCGTCACGGCTCCCCGGCTGGCGACGATATCCAGCTCGCCGGTCTGGGGTACCCGGTAGTTCAGGGCCTCAATGGCGTAGCCCGTCTCGATGAGGTGCACGGCGGCCAGCTGTTCCCCCAGGCGTCCCAATTCGGCCCCGCCCTTCAGGCTGCCCCAGCTGGGCAGGTGGGCGGCCACCGGACGAAAGCTCTGCCGATGGATGGGGCAGGCGCCGTGGGCGGCCAGCGCCTCCAGGTGGGCTTGGGTGCCGTAGCCTTTGTGGCGCTCGAAGCCGTATTGGGGGAAGACCTTGTGGTATTCCACCATGAGGCGGTCGCGGTGCACCTTGGCGATGATGGAGGCGGCGCTGATGGCCGGCTCGGTCTCATCGCCGTCAATGATGTTGGTCTGCGAGGGATGCTTGAGATGAATGTGCTGGCCATCGATGAGCAGGCGGTCGGGCCGCCGGGGCAGCTGGTTCAGGGCCCGCTGCATGGCCGCCGTCGTGGCGCGCAGGATGTTCAGGCGGTCGATCTCCTCGCGCTGGGCCTCGCCGATACCCACGGCCAGGGCCCGGTCGATGATGAGGCCGTACAGCGCTTCCCGGCGTTTGGCCGAGAGCCGTTTCGAGTCGGCCAGCCCCTCGATGGGGCGGTCAGGATCGAGGATCACCGCCCCGGCCACCACCGGCCCGGCCAGCGGACCGCGCCCTGCCTCGTCAAAGCCGGCGGTCAGATGGGATCGTCCCATATCAATTTGGCGATGAGAAACAAGTGCAAAATACTCGGTGACTGGAATATGCTATCACCGTCAAGTTCTAATCCCAAGCTTTGACCCGAGTATTTCTCTAAACTTTATGTTTTCTGCTGTTTCCGCAGATAAAAGCAGGTCAATGTTGAAGAAATGGTGTGTCGTGGGAGACGCTTCTCTGGCCCTCCTTTCGTCGATATCAACTCGCAGGAGGGTCCAAAATTCAGAAAATCTAAATTTTGAGGCTTTCAGGTGGCTTTTCTCTGCTTCTCCTAATCGGTTATAAATATTGGAAGAATCTGTGCCGCCCTTAATCTCAATGGATACCAGCGGTTCGTTCCGAGATTTAAGAGTCTCTATGATGCTGATATCGGGATCACTTGAAAATTCAATCAGCACTTTCCTCCCTGAATCATTTTCAATCAGGATAGTCCTATCCTTCGCATGCCGTATATAAAGTTTCACAATATCCCTAATAAAAGAAAACACTTCCTTTGTGGCTTCCTGCCCCTTCCGAACATTTTCGCCCCCGCGTAACTGTGGGCCAACGGTAAGTAGTTGCATTTCGTGAATATCGGAGAGAGACCAATCATCAATATTCTTGACGAGTAATATCGCTGTCTCAACAAGACTCTTGCATAGCAGAGGTAAGTCATCTATTCTTTTTGACGAAATCTCACCGGACTCCTCAAGTCTTTTAAACCTACCAAATGGACCACGACTATAGAATTCTTTTTGAGATAACCCATACAATAAACGATAGTATCCTAGTAGAAATGGATTTAGTTCAATCACATATGGCACGGGAAACAAAACCTCTCCTCTAATCCCGAAGGAGGCGACTCTACGCAGATATTTTGAATCAACATAATCATTCAATTCTTGATCCAACCTTCTCAAATCAATATCCTTAAGAGTCGCTTTTAGTGCATCTTGGAGATATAGCTCCTTTATTGTACGTAGCTTATAATAAAAAGAAACCTGCATACTTGGTTCTATGATTAGAAAATTATCGGTTTTAGGGGGGGCCATTCAAAATCTCTCCCAGCCTAATCTTTCCCGTGCAAGTTGGGCGTATTCTTCTTTTATCTCAATGCCAACAAATTTGCGCCCTGTCCTGAGACATACTTCCCCAACAGTCCCTGAACCGAAGAATGGGTCAAGAACCATGTCCCCTGTTTCTGAACCAGCTAGAATACATGGCTCAATTAGTTTTGGGGGAAAGGTGGCAAAGTGAGCGCCAGGAAAAGGTTCTGTGTTAACAGTCCATACCGTGCGCTTATTCCGGAATTTGCCGTGAGAATTTGAGGGCTCTCTTATCTTATCATGGTTATAATAATATTTGTCTGACTTTGAGAATAAGAATATATACTCATGTGCCCTCGTTGGCCGATCCTTGACCGATTCTGGCTGTGTGTTCGGCTTATGCCAAATGATGTCTGATCTTAGAAACCAACCATCGACCTGAAGAGCGAATGCTACTCTCCAGGGTACTCCTACTAGGTCCTTTGGTTTAAGTCCTTGTGGTGTCGGAGGGCGATAACTCATGCCTCTAGCGGGATTTTTTCTATCAGCAGCTCTCCATGTTCTATTGCCACTTGTATAAGAGTCGCCCAAGTTCAACCAAAGGGTGCCGTCTGGAGTTAGAACTCGCCTGACTTCCATGAATATCTCTCTGAGATTATTAATATATGTCTCCAACTCATCTTCCGCACCGATCTGACCTTGTATTTCATAGTCCCTAAGACCCCAGTATGGTGGGCTTGTAACGGAACACCTGAATGTACCTGACTCAATGCTTCCAAGCACTTTTAAGGCATCTCCAACAATGATTTGAGAATCGGCTCGTATCTCTATTTCGGTGGGTTTCCGTACACCCTCCGTTACATATGGTAAGGCAATTTGAGGTTCTCTGACCCTATTCACATCTAAGACCCTCCAATTAACTCTTGATACATCAAGTACAGCTGCTAAGAATTTACTTCGACATACTATTCAATCTACTGCGATTTGTTGACCGCTTTATGCTCAGAGTATTCTATCTTTCGTGGATCGTTCTCGATTACCTTTTGCCCACCTTAGGGGTCGGTCGCCGCTTGCTCCCGCTCCACCACGCCCTGAAGAATGTCCCGGCAGCCGGTGACGGCTGGCGCACCGTGGGCCGGACAGAGGCTGTCGGCGGGCAACTCCGTCAGGCGTTTCAGGCCCTGGAGGGCTTCGGCAGGGTCGAAGAATCCGGGCTGTACCGGAAAGCGGTAGGGGCCGTCCTCGTCGCGGGTGATGAGGTCACCGCAAAATATGGCGCCTGTGCCCTGGTCGGACTCAACCACCAGGGCGAGCCCGTTGGGCAGTCCCCGGACGGCGATGGCCGCGAGCCTGTCGGGCAGGTCGCCATCCTCGACAAACTCCTGGTCGGGGGTCTCATCCAAGGCATAGTCACCCCGGGGCGCGTAGACGGGCACCCGGAGCTTCCGGCGGTAGGCCCAGGCCGAGCGCTGGTGGTTGCGCTGGGTGAGGCAAATGGCGGCCACCTGACCCAGCCCGGCCAGGGCCTCTGCGGCCAGCGGCAGGGGATCGATGAGCACTTTCCCCGCGGGCGTCAGCACGGCGTAGGACTCGCTGCGGAAATTGTTCAGCCGGTCGTCATGAATCCACCAGTGGTATAGCCACGGGGAGAGGAGCTGAATACGGTCCGCCTTGGTGGCGGGTACTGACACTCAGGTGCTCCTTACCGCCGGCAGCGGGGAATGGTGGGCGTCGTCCATGGGGGCCGTGCGGGAAAGTTACCGGGCTCGCAGCCGCAGGTCGAGGCTTAACTGTCCCCCGGGCCTAGCGCCACTTGACTGTTGTCCAGTCGTACCCATCCGAGCGCAGTACCAGCGCACCGTCCAGGTCCGTGCGGTGCACCACCGCCATCGTTGCGCGCAGCCGCTCCACCACCTCGGGCGACGGGTGACGATAGACATTGCGCGCACCTACGGAGATTACGGCCCCACGGGCTCCCACGGCCTGCAGAAACGCTGCCGTGCTGCTGGTAGCCGAGCCGTGGTGCCCCACCTTCAACCAGTCGGCCTGCAAGAGTTCTCCGTAGGCCAGCAGGCGGCGCTCCACTGAGCGCTCCGCATCGCCCATGAGCAGCAGGGACGACTGGCCGTAATGCAGCAGCAGCACCAGTGACGCGTTGTTCACATTGGCCGCTGTGGCGGCGGCGCTATCGGGTGAAAGGACCAGGATCTCCACGGCCCCCAGCGACAGGAAATCCCCGGCCTGCAGGCGCCGGATAGGCACGCCCAGTGAATCGGCCAGGTGCCGCGTCCGATTATAGAGCGTATTGCTCACTTGATGGGCGCTGTCCCACAACTCGCCAATGGGCAGCTGCCGAAGCAGGTAGGGCAGCCCGCCCAGATGGTCCGCTTGCGGATGACTGATGGCCGCTACAGCCAGCCGCCCAATGCCCTGCCCGCGCAGATAGGGCCACACCACCCGCTCTCCGGCATCAAAACGCGGCGTCCAGATCCCCGCGTCCAGCAGCACATGGCTCCCGTCCGGCAGGGCCAGATGGATGGCGTCACCCTGCCCCACGTCCAGAAAGGTCACCCGCAACTCCCGTGGCGAGAAGGCGCTGCGCCAGACCAGGACCCCGGGAATGAGCAACACCAGCGCCGCCAACCGCAAGCGCCAGCGGGGGCGTCCCGGCTTGAACAGGTAGGGCAAGCCGGCGGCAGCTGCCAGCAGAATTAGGGTTGCCGCCACACCGGGCTGGCCCACCAGCACCTGGGGATGCGGCAAGCGCGACAATTGCTCAACGGCCAGCATGAGGACGGTCAGGTCCAGCCAGAGCGCCTGGGCAAATATGTCGCCCAGGGCGGGCCAGACGGCTGCAGCGATGAAGGACACCGCGCCCCCGACCACGGCAAAACCCGCCAGCGGAACGGCCAGGAGATTGGCCAGTAACGCGTAGGCCGAAAAGGCGTGAAAAATGGACAGCGTCACCGGCAGGGTACCCACCTGAGCCCCCAGGCTTATGAGCAGCAGGTCCAGGGCGTAACGTGCAGCGCGCCACTGGTAGAGCCACGCGCCCCTGGGCGTGGCCCTGATCCAGCCCCGCAAACGCAAGGAAACATGCAGGATGCCTGCTACGGCAGCGAAGGAGAGTTGGAAGCTGGCGGTGAACAGGGTTTTTGGGCTGATGAGGAGGGTTGCAATGGCCGCCGCGCCCGTGCTTTTGACATACATAGCCGACTCGTGGATATGAAGGCTAGCTGGCTCGTCTTCGATCCCGTTTCTCAGCGAGATGCGCAGGCACTCTCCCTGGTTGACCCGAATGGTCAGCGGCTGAATCGCGTCGCCTTGCAGGCCGATGGACACGGCGGGGTCGGCCTGATCTGCCCTGGCCGCCCTATTCTGCGCCTCCTCTTGCCTGACGCGGTCTACCTCATCTTCCAGGGCGTACATGCGGCCCTCGGGATCGTAGTCGAGGGACCAGGTATGAGGCTTGCCGTCGGGTGCGATCGGCGGAATCTTGAGCACTTCGCCGCCGGCCGCGTCGCGGCTGGTCCCATAACTCACCTCGACCGTCCCCGCCCCCAAGGGCTCGTTGGTG
>JADFSS010000059.1 GCA_022560655.1 Candidatus Neomarinimicrobiota bacterium | reverse complement strand
ACTTCTGGCGTGGGAGATGCCAATCCCACGATGCGAAGATAAACCGTCTAGCTCGCGAGGGAAACGGGGGGAGTGACGCCGGGGGGGAGGGCGCCTCCGAATCTGGACGTGGCGGCCGAGTAGTTCAACCGGTAGCAGATTTGTTGCAAGAACCGGCACAACTCACAACTTTGATTGGGCGATGGAGTTTGTGGATCGGATGCGGGTATTGGCAATCATTAAGATTTTGGTCCCTACCTCAGCAGCACCAGCTTGATGGGCTTGGTGTACTCCGCTGTCACCCCTGCCGTTGGCGATCTTGCCAGGGCTATTATCTTTTGTAACTTTACACCAGAGAGGTAATGGCATATGAGATACAACCCTGAGGTATTACGTTCTTTCGTCTGCCTTTTACTTCTCCTTTTATTTAACCCCCTTGACGCCCAGCAAATCAAATCGCTCGCTGTCCTGGATTTTGAGGCGCGGGGTATTGCCTCGCATGAGGCAGCAAGTTTGACTGATTGGCTGCGATCAGATATTGTCAAGATTAGTACAGTGCCGGTAGTTGAACGCAGGGAAATGTTGTCCATTCTTAGAGAACAAGATTTACAATTGACCGGCTGTGTTTCTGATGAGTGTGTCGTGAAAATCGGCCAGATTCTCGGTGTTTCCCACATATTAGCGGGTTCAATTGGCAGAGTGGGTTCGAGTTTTTCTATTGTTTCCCGTACCATTGATGTCGAGACGGGCAGGATTGTTGATTCAGTAAAGAGAAAATACCGTGGAAATATAGACGGCCTGTACGATGAAATGACACCTATTGCCTGGGAGCTACTTGGAAAGGGGGCTGAATACAAACGGCTACAGCGAGAACAACGTGAAGCTGCAAAACGGGCTCAATTTGGAGCAGAAAGAAGACGTAAGGCAGCTGAACGTGCAAGGTTGCAAGAACAGAAAAGAGGTGAAAGGGAACTTGCCGAGCAACAAAAAGGTAAGCAAGAAACCGTAACAACCGGAACCGATGATTTAGCCGCAGCTATCTTTAGCATAGGTGGGGCGATGGTATTATTCTCAAACAATGAAGGGGTACAGGCATTAGGTTACCTTCTGGTTATCTGGGGTGCTGTGATGGCCTTGTTTTCCTGATTTCATAGGATTATGTTATAGTTTACATTATTAACGTATTCTTACTCTTTTTCGATTTCTCAGCGGGAAAGCAATGATCAAAAACTCTATGAGTCGGCACTTAGCCAGAAGACCCCCGCTGGGTAACCCGTCTACGGTGAGCGCCCCAACCGAAGAACTCAAAACACGCAGCACGCAACTCGTCCCGAAGAAACCCTTGCGGGCTAACCCGTAACCCCGCCGCCCCTTGCCCCTCGCCTCTACCGATACATTTCCCTATATTCCGACGGAGAACACCGATAGTCCATGTCCAGCTTCTACATTACCACGCCCATTTACTACGTGAACGACAAGCCGCACCTGGGCCCCGCCCGTAGGGCCGGACTTCGGGCCGAGGGGCAGGCGACCACCACCCTATGGGCGGACGCGCTGGCGCGGTACCGGCGGGCGCTGGGTGACAAGGTGGACTATGGATGGGCTGGCGTAATCAATGACGAGGCGATTTATTAGCGGGAATATTCGCTCGTACTTGGAAAATAATCTAGACCTTGATTTCCATCCTGTCATAGGCGACAACCATATTTTTACACGGGGCGATTTTCACAACGAGTTCATCATGGAGTAAATTATTATGTCCGATATGGGATAAAACAAAACGCGTTGAGGGATATCTTTTTGCAATACTAACCACATTCATGACATCGACGTGGTCCGTGCCTCCTTCATAGCCCGGTGTATGGAAAATGGCAACATCCGATGTTTTCACCAGCCGCTTCTCGTAATCACTTAAATCCGTACCCGACATATCACTAAAATGAACCACGCGTTTATTATCTGCCATAAACACGAGTCCAAACGTGGGAACTGTATGGGAAACCTGGAAGGGTGTAACTTTGATACGACCCACTTTAATGGATTTTCTGTCCCGCAAGACATGAAACTCGCATTTTTCGTATAATTTATCCGTTATTTCAAAATTCCCAAGGACAGACATATTACCGTAAACGGGAATTCTTTCTGGCCAGTATTCAAAAGCGGTTATTCCACCCAAATGATCATAATGTTTATGAGAAAGAAATATTGCTGATATACGAAATATTCGCTCTTCATTTAGCACTACTCCGATGGAACTAGGTGTATCGAGTATAATTGTTTCTGATCCACTTGTTACGATAAAAGAAACTGTCCTGCGGCGATTCTTGCCCCCCTCCTCTCTCGCTAACGTACACCGGTCGCATTTACAACCAATGACTGGGATCCCACGGCCATCTCCCGTTCCAGCGAATTTTATCTTCATGGCAATGTCTCACTACCTGGCGAAATACAATATTTAGTACGATTAATCATGGACCAAGGTGTTCGTGGTTAGAGCGATGTGAGCTACTTGGGGCTAAATCTAAGAGACACATTTCACCCTTCCAAGGTTTAGCTGACGCCTCACAGGGAGCGTCATGCGAGTGAACGTTCCGGCTGAGCACCTGTTCTTATCCTCCAATTAGGATGGAAAGCACATGAACTGCATCTCGCCGGGGGCTGGGGATAATCCATTCGCTTTCGCCCCCTCTTCCTTCTCCCCCTCCTGACATCGAACTAGAAACTCGTAACTCGCAACCCGTAACCCCCGCCGCCCTTCCCGCTCGCCTCTACCGATACATTTCCCTATATTCCGACGGAGAACAGCGCTAGTCTATGTCCACCTTCTATATCACGACGCCCATCTACTACGTGAACGACAAGCCGCACCTGGGGCATGCCTACACCACCATCCTGGCGGACGCGCTGGCGCGCTACCGGCGGGCGCTGGGTGACGAGGTGCACCTGCTGACGGGGACCGACGAGCACGGCCTTAAAGTGCAGCAGGCGGCGCAGGAGCGGGGGTTGGAGCCGCAGGCGCACTGCGACGAGATGGTGGTGGCCTTCCAGGAGCTGTGGGCGCGGCTGCACATCTCCCACGACGACTTTATCCGCACGACGGAGCAGCGGCACAAGGTGGTGGTGCAGCGGCTGCTGACGGCCCTGCACGACAAGGGCGAGCTGTACCTGGACGAGTACGAGGGGTGGTATTCGGTGTCGGAGGAGCGCTTCATCACCGAGCGGGAGAAAGCGTCGGGGGCCTTCCGGGAAGTGGAGCAGATCAAGGAGCGCAACTGGTTCTTCCGCATGTCGGCCTACCAGCAGCGGCTCATCGACCACATTGAGGAGCACCCAAAATTTATCCGGCCCGAGACGCGGCGCAACGAGGTGCTGGGATTCCTGCGGCAGCCGCTGGGGGACCTGTGCATCTCGCGGCCCAAGTCGCGGCTGAGCTGGGGGATCGAGCTGCCGTTCGACCGGGACTACGTGAACTACGTGTGGTTCGATGCGCTGACGAACTACATCTCGGCGGTGGGCTACACGGCGGACGAGTCGCGGTTCGGGAAGTGGTGGCCGGCGGACCTCCACCTCATCGGCAAGGACATTTTGATCGCGCACACGGTGTACTGGCCGACCATGCTGATGGCGGCGGGCATCGAGCTGCCCAGGACGATATTCGCCCACGGCTGGTGGCTGATGGAAGACGAGAAGATGTCCAAGTCGCGGGGGAACGTGGTGCGGCCGCTGGACCTCATCGACCAGGTGGGGGTGGACCCGGTGCGCTACTACCTGCTGCGGGACATGGTGCTGGGTCAGGACGCCAGTTTCACGCTGGACGGGTTTCAGCGGCGCTACAACAGCGACCTGGCCAACGACCTGGGCAACCTGGTGAACCGGGTGACGAAGTTCATCCGGCGGCACTTTGAGGGGGCCATCCCGGCGGCGGAGCCGGAGTCGCCGGCCAACGAGTATGAACAGGGCTTGCGCGCAGGGGCGCTGGCGGCGGTCAAAGATGTCGAAGCGCACGTGGATACGTTGCGCCTGGACCATGCCATCGGGGCCATCATGGAGCTGGTGCGCAGCGTGAACGTGTTTTTGGAGCAGAGCCAGCCGTGGCATGCGGTGAAGACGGACAAAGCGCTGGCGGGGCGGACGCTGCACTACGCCGCCCAGGCCTCATACGTGGCGCTGCAGCTGCTGCACCCCGTGATGCCGAGCCGGGTGGCGGCCATGCTGGCGACTTTTGGGACGGAGGTGAAAGCCATCGCGGGACTGGGCTGGGGCGGTCTGAAACCGGGCACGCCATTGGGCGAGGGGGGGGCGCCATTCCCGCGGCTGGAGCTGTCGCTGCCGGAGGAGCAGTCCCCCGCTGCCGCCGAGCGGGAGGTCTCCTTGAGCGATCTGGAGCGGGCCGGTCTGCAGCTGGCGGAGGTGCTGGCCGCCGAGAAGGTGGCCGGTACGGACAAGCTATTGAAGCTGCGCATCTCGCTGGGCGACGAGGAGCGGCAGATCGTGGCGGGGATTGCCGAGCACTACGACCCGCAGGCGTTGGTGGGCCGCCGCATCGTGGTGGTGGCCAACCTGGCGCCGGTCACCATCCGGGGGGCGGAGAGCCAGGGCATGCTGCTGGCGGCGGAGGCCGGGGATGGGCACATGGTGCTGGTCACGGTGGACGGGGACGACCTGCCGCCGGGGCTGAAAATCGGCTAGCCGATCCAGGCGGCGCATGCTCATCGATACCCACGCGCACCTGTTCTACGAGCAATACGACCATCAAATGGACGCGGTGCTGGCCCGGGCTGCCGAAGCCGGTGTGGGCGCCATCATCTGCGTGGGGCTGGACCTGGAGACGAGCCGGGCGGCCATCGCGCTGGCGGAGCGCTATCCCAATATGTGGGCCACGGTGGGGGTGCACCCCCACGATGCCAAGGACGCGCCGCCCGATGCGCTGGAGCGGCTGGCGGGGCTGGCCCGGCACCCCCGGGTTGTGGCTATCGGCGAGACCGGGCTGGACTACTACCGCAACCTGAGCCCGCCGGAGGTGCAGCGCGACCTGTTCCGGGGGCAACTGGCGCTGGCGGGAGAACTGGACCTGCCGGTGGTGGTGCACAACCGGGAGGCGGATGAGGACGTGCTGGCGGAGCTGCGCAGAGCGGGGCATGCGCAGGGGGTGGTGCACTGCTTTTCCTCGGCGCCGGAGGTGGCGCGGCAGGTGTTGGAGCTGGGTTTCCACATCTCGTTTACCGGCACGGTGACCTTCGGCAAGAACCACAACGAGGCGGTGCTGCAGGAGGTGGGTCTGGAGCGGGTGATGGTGGAGACGGACTGCCCCTACCTGTCACCGGTGCCCCGGCGCGGGAAGACCAACGAGCCGGCCTACGTGGCGTACACTGCCGGGAAAATCGGCGCGATCTGCGGACTGTCGCTGGACGAAGTGGCGCGGCGGACCACGGCGACAGCGCTGGGCCTGTTCACTCGGCTGGAGCCAGTCAGTGCCTGACAGGGTGGCGGGCGCGGCGCATAAGCGCCCCTCCACTGCCGCTAGTCGCCTGAACTGGCCGCGCCCGCGCAAACGGTGGGGGCAGAACTTCCTCATCGATCCCAACCTGATCCGCAAGATCGTGGCGGCCATCGGGCCGGGGCCGGACGACCTCTTTCTGGAGATCGGGCCGGGGCACGGGGAGCTGACCCTGCCGCTGGCGGGCGCGGCGGGCGCGGTGACGGCGGTGGACATCGATCCGCTGCTGGTGGGGCCGCTGATGCAGCTGGTGCCCGGCAACGTCACCGTTATTCAGGACGACATTCTGGCGGTGGACCTGGCAGCCCTCCTGCCGGCGGGCAGCCGCATCTATGGCAGCCTGCCGTACAACATCACTTCGCCGCTGGTCTTCCGACTGCTGGCGTACCGGAACCAATGGCGGGATGCGCACGTCATCGTCCAACAGGAGGTCGGGGCGCGGCTGGCGGCAGCGCCGGGGAGCAAGGCCTACGGGCGGCTAACGGTGATGGTGCAGGCGTTTACCAGGGTGGAGACCTGTTTTGACCTGCCCGCCGAGGCGTTCCGGCCCCAGCCGAAAGTGGACTCGACCCTGATTCGCCTGACACCCGGTGACCAGCACGGGCAGATCGTGGATGAGGCCCGGTTCGAGGAGCTGGTGCGGCTGGCCTTCGGGCAACGGCGCAAGAAACTGACCAATGCGCTGAAGCCGCTGGAGGCCGGAGACCTGCTGGCGGAGCTGGGCTGGGGCGATTTGCGGGCGGAAAGGCTGTCAGTGGGGGAGTTCATCAACCTGGCGAACCGCCTCGTGGCGACTGCCGTGGGGGCGGACTGAAGACGGGATGCTCGATGTTGGATGTTGGATAGTGGGCGCTCGTGTAGGGACCCTGCCTGGGCCCAAGGGTCAGGGAAGGGTGGGGAGTGACGCGAGGAGGGGGAGCTGGATTAGATCAGGGTAGCGGCCTCACCTGAGATTGCCGACAACGGTATTTGGGCGCATAGTCAGGGATGGAGTAGGAGTCATTTTCCGATAACGGAATTTATCGGAAATTGTGCAACCTATTCTACTTCGTCGGTTGACATATCATTCTCATATTGGGCAATGAACTTGCAGAGTCCCCATCCGAGATCGGTCAGCCTTCCGTTCTGGGTTATAGTAGTTAAGCTTTCATCCTGAGGTCCTCGTGGGTGTAGGATATTTTTCTGGACCAGTTTTTCGTCGAATATGCCTACCATTTCAGCATGTCCAAGACCTGCGGAGTTTGCAATTCCACCCCGCCACCCATTCACGGAGGTTGAATGTGGAAAGAAACCTTCGGGAGGATGTGTCTGAACAAGTTGATATTCCGTTAGCATCACGAGAATTTCGCCAGAAGTCATGCTTTTACAAAGGCGCATATATTGGTATGGCAGGATGTCCTCTCGCTTTGAAGCTTCTTCGGAGGCTGCAACCAAAAACACTGCTTTAAGTGCATCAAATCTAGTCGGGTCGGGAATATCATTATCCAAGAATTCCAGAAGTTCCTGGAGACAATCCATATATTGGGGTGATTCCAAATACTTCGAATCGATTTTTCCGGTCTCAATCAACACGTCCAGTTCTTCAGACAAGGCCCCAAGTAAACCATGGGCCCTATAGCGTTGAACTAAATTACCGGCCGCTTGGATAAGTCCTTTATCTTTGATCTCGCGACCGGCTCCAGAAATCGCCTCACCCAAATTATCTATTGTACGTTTGAGCAGTGTAACCGGCCTTACCTCAATAGGAAGTTGTTCTTTCTTAGCCATAACGATATAAAGTTACGATGCTCGGTTTATGTTGCCTGCAGATTTTAGATAAACTCCCTTATCGGAAATTGAGTTGGGGTTATAACTGTAGGTATGGGATTGCCGACAAGAGTATTTGAGCGCAATTTAGGGCTGGCTGCTGATTCTCCTACTGTTGACGGGCCTGGCCCTGCTGGTCGCGGTGCAGCCGCAGTCGACCACCCTCAGCGGATTTGTGCGCGCCAGCAGCGACCATGAAAGCCGCTCCTACGTGAATGTAATCGTAGCGGGAACAAATGTTGGTGCCGCCACCAACCCGGTCCGGCACCAAATCGACGGGGCCCACACGCCGGAGCCGGTGGGTGCGCTAGCCGGCAGGATGACGGAGCTGGGGTTGAGATTGTTTCGCGGGCGACAAAGCGTTAAACTCCGAAGCTTGAATCTGGATTGCGCCAAATATTATCAGGAGGGGGCCACCCACAGCAGATGGTAGAAGTGATTGTAAAACGTGACGAGCCGCTGGAGCGGGCCTTGCGGCGCTTCAAGAAGAAATATGAAAAGGCCGGCATCCTGAAGGAGATCAAGCGCAATTCCTATTACCTCAAGCCCAGCGCCGAGAAGCGCATCAAGCGCTCCAAGGCCCGCCGGCGCATGCGCCGGGCCATGGCCTATCATCAGCGCTAGGAGCGGCCGGAACGCGGTGCCCGGAGGAGCTGCAGGGTTAAATCCAGGCTTTCAGTCTGGATTTTTTTATGCCATGATCTTTTGAAGGCGTGAGCCCACCTCAGCCGTGCCAATTTTCCCCGCCAACTTGCGTCTTCCAGGGCCTGCGAGGGGGTTTTTCGATCTAGAGGCTTCCCCACCGTGGCGTTGATGCGGTCAGTATCCGGGGTGCGGGGCGTGGTGGGGCAAGACCTTACCGCCGGAATCATCCATGCGCACGCCGAGGCCTTTGCGGCACTGCTGCCCAGTGGCCCGCTGCTGCTGGCACGGGACAGCCGTTCACACGGCCCGATGCTCATGTCGGCGGCTGCCCAGGCCCTGCGGAAAGCGGGCCGCCGCCTGCTTCTGGCCGACCTGATTCCCACCCCCACGGCTCAATTTCTGGTGACTGACCGGCGGCTGGCGGGGGCCCTGGTCCTCACGGCATCGCACAACCCCAGCGAGTACAACGGACTGAAGTTTATCGGGCCGGACGGCTGTTTCCTGGATGGGGAGCGGGCCGCGGCGTTATTTGAGCTGGCCGACCAGGCGGAGATCCCTGCAGAGCTACCGGAGAGGCCCATCCGGGGCGAGGTCATGCCCGATGCCGCCGGGCGACACATCCTGGACATCCTCAACCTGGGGTGCATCGACGTGGAGGCGATTGTACGGCGGCGCTTCCGGGTGGTGGTGGATGCGGTCAACGGCGCGGCATCGGTGGCGCTGCCGGCCCTGCTGGAGGCGCTGGGGTGCGAGGTGATCCGCCTGCACACCACACCCAACGGGGAGTTTCCGCGGGGGCCGGAACCGGTGCCGGAAAACCTGGGGGCGTTGGCTGCGGCGGTGACTGCAGGTGGCGCCCAACTGGGCCTGGCCACCGACCCCGACGCTGACCG
The DNA here is from genome assembly GCA_022560655.1 of Candidatus Neomarinimicrobiota bacterium. Taxonomy (NCBI): domain Bacteria; kingdom Pseudomonadati; phylum Fidelibacterota; species Fidelibacterota bacterium. Next base: position 4,914 of record JADFSS010000059.1, on the reverse strand, counting down.
GCTGGCGCTGGTTGACGAGACCGGCAGACCCATCGGCGAAGAACTGACGCAGGTGCTGGCCGTGGACGGCTACCTGCGGCGCACGGCCAGCCGCCAGCCGGTGACCACCAACCTCTCCTCCTCGCAGCTGCTGGAGCACGTGGCCGGACGCTACGGGGTCGAGGTCCTGCGCTCGGCCGTGGGGGAGGTGAACGTGGTGGCCATGATGCGCGCGGCCGGTGGCGAGATTGGGGGCGAAGGTAACGGCGGGGTGATCCTGGCGGCATCGCACCTGGGACGGGACGCGTTGGTGGGGGCGGCGCTGATCTTGGACCGGCTGGTGCAGGAGGAGCAAAGCCTGAGCACCATCGTGGACGGGCTGCCCCGGTTGCACCTGCTGAAAGACAAGTTAGCCATTGATGGGCACGAGATTGACCAGCTTTACAGCCTCATTACGCAGCAATATCCCGACGCTGAGCACAACACCGTGGACGGCCTGAAAGTGCAGTGGGAGGATCGCTGGGTCCACATCCGGGCGTCCAACACCGAGCCGGTCATCCGGATCTATGCCGAGGCGGCCACCGCGGAGGAGGCGCACGGGTTGATAGCCGGCGTGCGGGCGGTGGTAGCCAAAGGGGTTGCCGGGGCCGGGGCATGATCTTGGGAAACGTTATGGGCGCGGTGGTATCCACGGTGAAGTACGAGCAGCTGCAGGGGGAGAAGCTGCTGGTGGTCCAGCCGGTGGACCTGGAGGACAAGCCCGCCGGGCTGTCGTTCATTGCCCTGGACCGGGTGAGCGCGGGGAAAGGTGACAAGGTGATTGTCAATCGCGAGGGGGGGGGCACCAAAATCATGTACGGCGAGGCGCTGCCCGTGCAGGCGGTGATTGTGGCGGTGGTGGACCGTGTGCACATCGAGTACCATGACGATTGAAGCACGTCTGGACCGGCTCATCGGGCAGGTGATCACGCAGACCGTGCCTGGCGTGGAAGCCTGCGAAAGCGGGGTGTGGCAGTGCCGGCTGTGCCAGGACCGGCGCTGCTCGGAGCGTGACCCGGCGGCGGTGCGCCAGATCGTGGCTGCCGGGGCGAACCGGGTGGGTTCCATGGTGGGCATCAGGCACAAGCCGGACGTAGCCGCCATGATCGACCACACGCTGCTCAAATCGGACGCCACGGAGGAGGAGATCACCCGGCTGTGCCGGGAGGCGCGCGAGTACGGCTTTGCGTCCGTGTGCGTGAACCCGGTGTGGGTGCGGCTGTGCAAGGAGTTGCTGGTGGGCACTGCGGTGAAGGTGGCGACCGTCATCGGCTTTCCGCTGGGAGCGGTGCCCTCGCAGGCCAAGGCAGAGGAGGTGGCCCAGGCGGTGGCGGATGGCGCCGACGAACTGGATATGGTGATGAATATCGGCTTCCTCAAATCGGGGCGCATCCAGGAGGTGGAGGAGGATATCCGCCAGGTGGTGCAGGCTGCCGGCGGCCGGAAGGTAAAGGTGATCATTGAGACGGCGCTGCTGACCGACGAGGAGAAGATCAAGGCGTGCATCCTGGCCGAGCGCGCGGGCGCCCGGTATGTGAAAACTTCCACTGGTTTCAGCCAGGGCGGGGCCACGGTCCATGATATTGCCCTCATGCGCCACGTGGTGGGCGAGCGGCTGGGTGTGAAGGCCGCCGGGGGTATCCACACCGCCGAGGAAGCCCGCCAGCTGGTGGCAGCAGGCGCCAGCCGAATCGGCAGCAGCGCGAGTATCGCCATCGTGAGCAATGGGGCCGGCCAAGGAGCCGCCGCCGCTGCCTGACCCTGTCGGATAGGGCACCCTCAGGCCGCAGCCACGGGGTAAATTCCAGCCCTGATTCGTGGCAGGCTGGCAATGAGCGCACAATATCTATCGGGCATAGCGGGGTCGAACCCGCGCTCTGACTGCATCGTCCGGTACCGGCCCCGAAGCACCGGCGGCCTGAAGATTACCATCGAGTCAAAAGTGGCGGTGATGTATGGTGAGGCCATCCGTGAGCAGGCCGGCCGGACGCTGGCGGAGCTGGGCGTGGCCGCTGGCGGGCTGGAGATCGAGGACTTTGGCGCGCTGCCGTATGTGCTGCAGGCCCGCATCGAGGCCGCGGTGAAGGCGGCCCTGCCCGAGCTGGACAGGACGTCGCTGCCCGCGTTGACCGATTTCGGCCACCCACCGAGCCGCCGGGACCGCTTCCGGCGGAGCCGCCTTTACCTGCCCGGCGCCCAGCCAAAATTCATGCTCAATGCCGGCATTCACCGGCCGGATGCCATTATCCTGGACCTGGAAGATGCGGTGGGCCCGCCGGAAAAACTGTCGGCCAGGCTCATCGTGCGCAATGCCTTGCGGGTGCTGGATTTTTTCGGCGCCGAGCGGATGGTACGCATCAATCAAGGGGCGTTGGGGCGGGACGATCTGACGGCCATCGTGCCCCAGCCGGTGGACCTGATCCTGATACCCAAAGTGGAAACGGCCCACCAGGTGGTGGCGGTGGACGAGCATATCACCGCCCTGTGCCGGGCGTGCGGACGGGAGGAGCCGCCCTTTCTGATGCCCATTCTGGAGAGCGCCAAGGGCATCCTGAATGCGCAGGCCATCGCCGATGCCAGTCCCCACAACGTGGCGCTGGCCATCGGGCTGGAGGACTACAGCGCCGACCTGGGCGTGGCGCGCACCGCGGAGGGGGTGGAGTCGGCCTTTGCCCGGAGCATGGTGGTCAACGCGGCGCGGTCGGCGGGGCTGCAGGCCAGCGACTCGGTCTTCAGCGATGTGGGCGACAGGGACGGATTGTGGGCGGCCGCAACGAATGCCAAGGCGCTGGGCTTTGACGGTATGGGCGCCATCCACCCCCGGCAGATCGCGGTGATTCACGAGGCCTTCGCGCCCACCGACGAGGAGCTGGAGCAGGCCAAAACCATTGTGCTGGCCTTTGATGAGGCCGAGGCCCAGGGGCTGGGCGTGGTGTCGCTGGGGACGAAGATGATCGACGCGCCGGTGGTGCAGCGGGCGGAGCGCACCGTGGAGCTGGCGGTGGCGCTGGGCAAGTTGGCCAAGGGGTGGCGGAAAGCAGGGCCGGCCGCGTGAAGGGGCAGGTGCTGGGCGAGCGCATGGAGCTGGTGGAGAACGCGGCCGGACGTCTGGTCCCGACGGAAATTAACGGCACGCCGGCTGTCCCCTACCAGGGGGTGGGCGGGTTCCGGCCCGAGGGGCGCAAGGCATCCGCGCCTATTCGTAGCGCCGGAGACTACCCCGCCGATGGCGACAAGCGGGTGGGGTCCATCAAGGAGGCGCTACAGGAGGCGGGGCTGCGGGACGGCATGACCATCTCCTCGCACCACCACTTCCGCAACGGCGACCTGCTGATGGTGCCGGTCTTCGACGCAGCGGCGCAGCTGGGGGTGAAAAACCTGCGCTGGTTCCCATCGGCGGCCTTCCCCTGCCACGAGCCGCTGATCAAGCACTTGGAAAGTGGCGTCATCGGCTGGATCGAGGGGTCGCTGAACGGGCCACTGGGTCGCTATGCTTCCGAGGGCAAGATGAAAGGCCTGGCGGTGCTGCGCAGCCACGGCGGCCGCTGGCAGGCCGTGCAGGACGGCGAGGTGCATATCGACATTGCCGTCATCGCCGCACCCACGGCCGATGCGTTCGGCAACGCCACCGGGGACCGGGGGCCGTCCGCCTGCGGGCTGCTGGGCTTCGGGCTGGTGGATTCGATCTACGCCGACCGGTCTATCGTGGTCACCGACAACCTGGTGCCGTTTCCCTGCGTGCCGTGGCAGATCATGGGGCAGAATATCGACTACGTCGTCGAGGTGGACAAGGTGGGCGACCCGGCGAAAATCGTTTCGGGCACCACGCGGCTCACCCGCTCGCCGGACCGGCTGTACATCGCCGAACTGACCGCGAAATTTGTCCGTGCGGCAGGCATCATGCAGGACGGCTTCTCGTTTCAGGCAGGCGCTGGTGGCACGGCCCTGGCCTTCGCCACCTATCTGCGCGAAATGATGATCGCGGCAGGAGTCAAAGCCCGCTTCATCCGCGGCGGCTCCACCAAATACCTGGTCGAAATGCTCGAGGAAGGCCTCACCGATTACATCCTCGATGGGCAGACGTTTGACCTGGACGGCGTGCGTTCCATGCGCGAAAATATCAACCATATTGACACCTCGCCCTTCACCTCTTACAACTGGCACGGCAAGGGCAACTTTGCCAGCATGATTGACGCCGTTGTGCTGGGCGCTACCGAAGTAGACGTCCATTTTAACGCCAATGTGGTGACCCATTCCGATGGCGCCATGCTGCACGGTATCGGCGGTTGGCAAAACTGCCTGGCTGCAAAATGCACCATTCTGCCCATCCCCGCATTTCGCGACAGGATTCCCATCATTGTGGACAAGGTGACGACGCTGTGCGGTCCCGGCGAACTGATTGACGTCGTTATCACGGAGCGGGGCATTGCCATCAATCCGCTGCGTAAGGACCTCATTGCGGCCACAAAAAACAGCGGGCTGCCGATCAAACCAATCGAGCAGATCAAGGCGGAAGTTGATGCCCTGGTGGGTGGACCGCCGAACAAACCACACTTCACGGACGACCTGGTTGGCATCATAAAATGGGTGGACGGCACGGTGATCGATAGCGTATTTAAGGTGGCCGGAGATTGATAAATTATCAATTACCATTGACACTTAAGTGGGAGTCGAAATGAAAGCGGAAGTCCTACGAATATGGCCCGAGATTGCCTGGATAAGTGACGAGACCCTCCGCGATAAGGTCACTGACGCCTGGGTCTATGCACTGGAAAACTCGGTGCTGGGCCCCGACGATCTAGAGACGATCCCCTTCTCGCTGCTGATCAAGGATTGCGACATATCGTTTATGAACCACAAGCGCACCTGTGTGCAACTGTCGGTGGACATTGCAAA
>JADFSS010000058.1 GCA_022560655.1 Candidatus Neomarinimicrobiota bacterium | reverse complement strand
ATAACGACTGGCTACTTCTTCCCTTCGGGCGGCTTGGTCCCTGGAGCAGGCTTCTTGCCCGGAGCCGTCTTGCCACCGCTTCCAGGCTCGGAAATGGACTTGCGCATGCCGGTCTCCCCCTGGATATTCCGCATGTTGGCATAACCCATCACGCCCAGATTACCCTCCCGGAACGCCTGGGCCATCGCCTTGGGCACCTCGGCCTCTGCCTCCACTACTTTGGCCCGCATTTCCTCGACCTTGGCTACAAACTCCTGTTCGGCCGCCACCGCCATGGCCCGCCGTGTTTCCGCCCTGGCCTGGGCAACTTTCAGATCCGCCTCGGCCTGTTCCGTCTGAAGGTCGGCGCCAACATTCTTATCCACATCCACATCGGCAATGTCAATGGAGAGGATGGCGAAGGCCGTGCCCGCGTCCAGACTGCGATCCAGTACCGCCTTCGATATCGTGTCCGGGTTTTCCAGCACGGCTTTGTAGTTTTCTGCCGAGCCGATGGCACTGACGATGCCTTCCCCCACCCGGGCAATCACGGTTTCCTCCGTAGCGCCGCCCACCAGCTGCTCTATGTTGGTACGCACCGTTACACGTGCACGAACCTTCAGCTGAATGCCGTCCTTGGCAACGGCGCGGATGGTGCCTGTCACCGGGACGTCGATCACTTTCGGATAGACGCTGGTCTGCACCGCCTCCTGTACGTCCCGCCCCGCCAGGTCAATGGCCGTGGCCGTGGCGAATTCCAGCGGGATGTTGGCTTTGTCGGCGGCGATCATGGCGTTCACGACACGCGAGAGGGAGCCCCCTGCCAATACATGGGTCTCCAGGTCCTCGGAGCTGATCGAACTCAGCCCCGCCCGATGCAGATTGATAATGCCATCCACCACCTGCCGCGGGGGTATGCGCCGGATGCGCATCACCACCAATTTGATCAGTGACACTTGCCCCCAGCCAATAGTGACTAGCGCCTGAACCCACAGGCCCACCGGTACCAGGTAGATAAACAGTACAAAAAACAGTATGATAATGGGGAGAATAAATACGAGGCCATCCATATTGCTGATACTCCTGGTTGCTAAACTGCGCGAATAAGGGCCGTGTTGCCCTCCACCGAAATTACTTCCACGGCGGCCCCTTTGGGGATGTACTCACCCCGGGATATCACGTTCACTTGCCGGGCACCGACTTCTGCCTTCCCGGTGGGCATGCATTCGGTAAGAGTCACCCCCTGCTGCCCCGGCAGGTCGTCAACGTTGATGGCCACGCTGTACTCCTCGGCCGTGATGGGTACGTTACGCTTGAAATACTTGCTGGTGATAAACGCTCGCAGGAGTAGGATAAACCCGATGATACCGGCCAGCAATCCAATATTCAACCCGATGAAGGCCTGCCGGATCTGATCGGGTGACGGATACTCGCTCAGCAGCATATTGTACATGCCCCACAGCATGAGGCCGACCCCGCCAATACCGGCCAGTCCCACCCCCGGGATGACCATAACTTCCAGAACCAGTAGGGTAAGCCCGGCCAGGAAAATGAGCACCTCGGTGAAGTCGGCCAGCTGGGCAATGAAACTGGTGCTGAAAAACAGCGCCAGCGCGATGGTGCCTATAATCCCGCCCACACCAAATCCCGGCGTCCTGATCTCGAACAGCAATCCCAGGAAGCCGATGCTCATTAGTAGACTGCTCACTACAGGTTGTGTGAGGAACCGCACCACGGTCTCCGACCAATTCGGGGCAAAAACCACGACGCGCGCGTCCCCTAACTCCATCGATTCGAGCAGGTCCGCAAAGGTTTCCTGCACATCGTCCGCGATGCCCAGACGCCGGGCTTTTTCCGATGACAGGGTGATGAGCTTGCCCGCCTTGCTGCCCTCCACATCGGTGAGGCGCACCGTGTCGCCCCCGATGATGACATAGGGCACTTCCAGATCCTCGTCCACCATGGCCGCGGCGATTTCCCGGGGCCGGCCACGGGCCTCGGCGGTCGCCGACATCTCCTCCCGAAAATAGGAAATGACTTTCTCGCTGGCCTTCTTACCTTCCAGATCCACTGCGGTTGCCGCTCCAATCGTGGCGCCGTTGGTCATGATTATTTTTTCGCAGGAGAGTGAAATAAGGGCACCGGCTGAAATGGCCCGCCGGTTAATAAAGGCCACCGTGGGGACAGTGGAGGACATGATGGCGTCCTTGATGCGGGTCGCCCCATCCACTCGGCCACCAAAGGTGTCGATGTCAAAGACGATCAAATCGGGGCGTTCCTCCTCGGCCTGCTCGATTACCCGCTCGATGAACGGCGGCAACCCCATGTCGATGGTGCCGGCAATAGGTACCCTGTAAACTACCCCGGCGTCATCAGCGGCGGAAAGACTTGTGACAGCCAACATGAACAGGAGCGCTCGCATTCGAGATAATATTAGATGCCATCCCCGGTAAAGTCAACCGCTTTCCGTCGGAAAAACCGTTTCGGATGCCCTCGGCGGCAAGAGTAACTTATGAGGTCAATCCCTGTCCCAATAGAAAGAAGCTCTACCGCCGTTGATCAACCGCACGCTTGGTGCCCTTGCCTGGCTCCTGAATCGCCTGCCACGCCCTGTAATCCTCGCCGCAGGTCAGGTCCTGGGGGGCTTTCTATACTTGGGTATGCCCTACCGCAAGGGGGTTGCCTGGAACAACCTGGCCCGCGCCCTGCCTGGCCGCTCCCGGCGCCAGCGCCGGTCGATATTGTTCCGCAGCTATCTCCACTTTGGGGCCATATTTTTGGATTTTCTGCGTATGCCCCACCTCACAGGGCCAGCACTGGACGCCGTGCTCGACTTCAACCACACCCATATCGGGGCAGCCAACCGGCAGAAACGTGGGGGACTTCTCGTGGGCGGACACCTCGGTAATTGGGAAATAGCACCCCTTGCCATCCGCCAGCACGGCTACCCCCTCTCCATCGTGGTCGTCCCCCAGCGGGGTCCGGGCGGGGCCTACTTGGAATCGGTGAGGCGTGCCAGCGGGGTCACCGAATTGCCAAAATCGGCCTCCGCCCGCACGATGATTAACGCCCTGCGCGCGGGCCGCTTCCTGGGATTGGCCGGCGATCAGGATGCCCGGTCGCGTGGGATCTGGGTGACCTTCCTCGGCCAGCCCTCCTCGCGCCATCGCGGGGCCGCAACATTTGCCCTGCGCACCGGCGCTCCCATGCTCATGTACACCTGCCTGTTGCAGCGCGATGGCCGCTATCGCCTGAACTTTACCCCCATCAGTACTGCAGGTCTCCCCAAAAACCGGGAGACGGCCATTCAGATCCTCACCCAGAGGTATATGGACGCTCTGGAAGCAGCGATACTACAGCACCCGGAGCAGTATTTCTGGTTCCACCGCATGTGGAAGACGGCCCCACCGGAGGGACCATCCTAGCACCATGGTCGTGCGTCTTGCTGCCGATGATGCTGCCACGCCCGCCGCCTTCTGGAGCACCATCCGCTCGGGGGGCCTGGTCGTTTACCCTACTGGCACACTCTACGGTCTGGGCGCAGACGTCTTCAATGCATTGGCTATCAAACGATTGCAGGCCATCAAGGGCCGCCAAGGTCCCTTCAGCGTGCTGGTTGGCAGCATGGAGCAGCTGCAGCATTATGCGTTGGTTTCTCAGCCAGTTGCTGGCAAATTAGTCCACATGGTCCCGGGACCGTACACTGTCATCCTTAATCCCGCCCCTGCGGCAGCTTTTCCCGCAGCTCTCATGGGCCGGGGCGGCATGGTAGGCTTTCGCCTGGATGACCATCCTTTCCTGCGGCGCGCCTTTGAGCTGGAGGCGGGCGTGGTAACATCCTCCAGCGTCAACCGAGCGGGCCGGACACCCCTCCGGCACCCCGATGAGATTCTTGACCAATTTGGCGAGCGCATAAACCTGCTGGTGGATGCGGGCACGCTGAAGCCATCGCAGGGGAGTACCGTGATCGATGTGACCACCACCCCGTGGACCGTCCTGCGCCCGGGCGACGGCAGGCTCTAGACCGTCATGCGAACCTACCAGCGCCTACTAAAATATGTTACCCGCTACTGGCAGCTCATCGTGGTGGCCCTGCTGCTGTCGGTTACCTACGTAGCCCTGAATGGGCTTTCGCTGTGGATGATAGCCTCCCTCGTCAATTCCGTCCTGGTGAGCCCCGAGAGCATTCCCGTCAATCCCGTTGCGGTGCCTGCCGCCGATAGCATTCACGACACCCTCAAGGCCTGGACCGCTACCCTCATTCAACAGTCCACCCCTTTAAAAACACTGGCCCGCCTGTGTTGGATTCTGCTGGCGGTCTTCCTGGCCAAAAACATCTTCCTTTATCTGAAGAACATGGCCGCAGGTGTCATGGAAAACCGAATGATTCGGGACCTGCGCGACGACTTATTCAGCCACCTGCAGACCCTGTCCCTGTCCTACTTCGACCGCCAGAACACCGCTGAAATATCATCCATTGTGCTCAACGACGTCACTGCGGTGCGCCGGGCCGCTACCGTCAGCCTGCAAATAATAGCCGTGGAACCCTTCAATATCGCGGTTTTCTTGACCATGCTGTTCATCATTAGTTGGGAGCTCTCCTTGCTGGCCATCCCCCTCATCCCTCTGGCAGGCCTGATTACTAACCGCCTGGGGACCAGCCTCAGGCGACGGGCCCGACGCTCAACCCGGCAGGTTGCTGGTGTCATGACTATTTTGCAGGAGACCATGCGAAGTATGCGCATCGTCAAGGCCTTCGGGATGGAACAGGACGAGGTGCGCAAGTTTCGGGGCGCCAACCGCCGCTATTATCAACTGGTCTTCCGGCGCTTCAGTCTTAAGCATCTCAGTACACCCGTCAATGAATTAATCGGGGTATCTATTGCCGTTGTCATCCTGTGGGTTGGGGGCCAACAGGTATTGCTGGGTCGCGGCGTCGGGCCGGAAGAGTTCATGAGCTACCTCATCTTCCTGTTCGCCATGCTTCAGCCCATCAAGAACCTGGGGAATGTCCACGCCAGCATTCAGGTGGGGCTGGCATCCGCGGAACGCATTTTCAATTTGCTGGACGTGCACCCCGACATAGTCGAGAGGCCCGACGCCATTAGTCTCCCTCAATTTCGCGATGCCATCAGAATGGAGAATGTCACCTTCACTTATGAAGGGGGAGGAAGGCCGGCACTTTACGATATCAACTGCGAGATCAGAAAAGGGCAAATGGTGGCGCTGGTGGGCGTCAGCGGCTCCGGGAAATCCACCTTTGTGGACCTCATCGCCCGCTTTTACGACACTTCCAGTGGCCGTGTAACCATCGACGGTCATGATGTTCGGGACTTGCGTATCAGTTCTCTCCGGAATCTCATCGGAGTGGTAACCCAGGAAACGTTGCTGTTTAACACCTCTGTGGGTGACAATATCCTCTACGGCGATTTGGCCGCATCTGAGGATGAACTTATCGCGGCAGCCAAGGCGGCCCATGCGTGGGAGTTCATCCGCGAGATGCCCCAGGGCATGGACACAGTGATTGGTGAGCAGGGGGTCCAACTCTCGGGCGGTCAGCGACAGCGCCTGGCCATCGCCCGCGCCCTGCTGAAAAATCCACCCATTCTTATCCTTGACGAAGCCACCTCCGCTCTGGACTCCAAGTCGGAAAAGCATGTGCGGGAGGCCATTGTTGAACTGGTTCACGACCGCACGGTGATCGTCATCGCCCACCGCCTCTCCACAATCCAGAACGCCGACCGGATTCTCACCCTGGAAGAAGGCCGGGTTGTGGAATCGGGTAGCCACCAGGAATTGCTGGCCCAGCATGGGCGTTACCGGAAACTGCACGAGACTCAGTACAGTGCCTGACGGCAATTCAGCCTATCCGGGGATAGCTTGCCGGACCGGTGCGGCTGAACATTTTCATCAAGCACCGTAGCGGGGATAACTTTTGCTGGTCGGGAGGTGGTCTCCTCAAAGCAGTCCAGGAACGCGTCCCCGCCCACTTCTGTGACCAGCTTACCCAGACGGAATTCGACGGCAAGATGTACTGGATTCCCGAGAAATACGATGACTTTCTCACCTACCGCTATAATAATTGGCGCACGCCCAGACAGGACTGGGATCACCTCGCAGACGATCACGCCATTACCCAGGCGAAGACACCGAAGCCCTAGCGGCGAGGGCCCTCCGCTGGCTAGCGAGCATCTCAGGGAAGGGGATCCCCCTCCACAGGGGTATCCCGGTGTCATTGGCTGGGCGGCCCATCGAGCGGCCAGATGAACGTCCTATTCTATGCCCGGCACCTCTACTACCTGCCCCAGTTTATCCCTGTCGCCGAAGCCCTGGGACGACGGCATCAGGTCACATTCGGCTATTCGGATAAGGTCACGCCAGAAGAGGAGGCTATTCTCACCGCGGCCGTTTCGTCGGGCGGGTGGCAGCTACTGCCCCCCGCCGACACCATCGCCGGTGCCCGGAAGGCTGACGTGCTGGCTGTCGGAGCTGCCGGCGATGCGGAAGGCCTGGCAGGATCGGAGGCACTGGTTGTGTTGCTGTTCCACAGCATCGGACTCAAAACGGTTTACTACACAGATTCACACCCCCGAATCGACCTACGCTTTGTGGAGACCGACTACCATCGCCGTCGCTGCCTGGCCGCCGCCCCGGGGGTAGAGATCTTCGCCGTGGGCTTTGCCAAGCTGGACCCGCTCTTCGGGGAATCGCCGCCAGCGGACGACACTTTGCCGACCGGACCGGGACCGAAGCTGCTCTATGCTCCCACCTTTTACCCCGGCTCGCTGGAGCTTCTGGGCCCTCTGATCCCTAACTGGCCGCCCCACTGGCAGGTGGTCATCAAGCCGCATCAATTTACCTATACCAATCCGTTTTACCGCTATCAGCGCGTCCTGCTGCAGGACTTGGTCCGCCGATGCCCCAACGTCACCCTGCTGCCGCTGACAGAATATTCCATTCTCCCGGCCTTTAACTGGGCAGATGTGCTTATCTCCGAAACCTCGTCCACCATCATTGAATTCACCGCCTTGGACCGGCCCATCGTCGTCTGCGACGAACTCCACTTGAGGCTGCACCACCGCTGGCGCCGTGGCCGCTACCTGCGCCAGCGCCTGGACAGCGAGCTGCTCGGCAAACTGGATTTTGCCCATCACGCCCCCACCGCTGGGGAGGTTGCCGTTGCGGTTGAAGCAGCCCTCGGACGCCCCGATGAACTGGCAGACAGACGCCAGGCCGGCCGCAAGCTGCTCTTGGGCCCTATTGATGGTCAAGCCGCGCAGCGGGTGGCCGCCACCATTGAGGCCAGGCTGGCGTGAGCCGACGCTACCTCCTGTTCGTCACGAAGCCCTACTCGTTTGCCGTCCTTGAGCCGCTGCAAGCTTGTATCCAGGAGCACGGCTTCGGTGAAGTGGCCTGGTTTACGGCCAGCCTGGCCGAGCGTTACCCCGTGCCGGGAAGGGTCCTCGCCACCACCGGGGAAGTGGAGGCCTACAATCCGGACGCCGTGCTGGTGCCAGGGAATGCCGTACCCCATTTCTGGCCAGGGCTGAAGGTGCAGGTCTTTCACGGACTGGACGATGAGGTGCAGGGGTTTTATCGTCTGGCGGGGCTGTTCGACCTGTACTGTACACCCGGACCTGTCAGCACCCGCCGGTTTCATGTTTTGGCGGCCACGCATCGCTATTTCCTTGTGGAGGAGACCGGTTGGCCGAAGCTTGATCCCCTGGCTAGTTCACGAGACATCGCGGCGGCCCGCCAGGAACTGGGCCTGAATCACGAGGATCCTGTGGTGCTCTACGCTCCCACCTTTCCGCCCAAGTATACGTCAGCTCCGGCATTATGGCCGGCCATCCGTGAGTTGACCGCAGGACCGTATCGATGGCTCATCAAGTTCCACCCCCTCATGGACGCGGCGCTTCAGCAAGCTTACCGCGATCTCGCCGGCGACTATCTGCAAGTTGTGGACGGTCTCAGCATATTGCCCTACATGCAGGCAGCCGACCTGTTGGTGACCGATACGTCCTCGGTGGCCTACGAGTTTCTGCTGCTGAACCGGCCTCTGGTCACCTACCGAGCCACAGCTAGGCTGGACAAGGGCCTCGATATTTCGCGGCCGGGGGAGCTGGCTGGCGCCCTCCACCGGTCACTGGACCAGCCCGCTGAGTTTATGGCCCAGCGACAGGCCTATCTTAACGAAGTGCACCCCTACACAGACGGCCAGTCATCCCGGCGGGTGCTGGAGACGGTGGATCGGGTTCTCGATCAGGGCCTGCACATGAAGCTGCATCGAAAGCCGCTCAACTTGGTGCGGAAATGGAAAATACGGCGCCTGGTAGGGCGATGATTCGAGCCAGTGTGATCGTGATGATGCTGTTGGCTTCAGCCGGCGGTCAGACGTACCCCTTCCCCTCTGCCGAACGGCTGGTCTACACAGCCGGGTTCCGCCTGTTCACGGTCGGTACCAGCACAATGGAGCTCTCCCCCCGGGTGCAGGGCGATGCTCCGCTGCACATCGTCTTTCGCACCGAGACCCTGCCGTTGTTTGATCGCCTCTACCGAATTCGCGACCGCACCGAAGTCTGGCTGGACCCCCAATCCCTGTCGCTCAGACGTATGGAACGGGATATTCAGGAGGGTCGCTACAGACGGCAGGACACAACCATTGTGGACCCGCAACGGGGCACGATTGTCACTCGCCGGGATACGCTGGCGGCCCGGGGCCCTGTCTTCGATCCGGTGGGAGCCATCTATCACTTGCGCGGCTTGCCGCTGGCGGTTGGTGATGAGATCCGTCTGTCGATCTTCAACGGCCGCCGGTTGCAGCATATCGGTATTGAAGTGGTGGGACTGGAGACTGTGCGCGTCCCGGCAGGAGAATTCCAGTGTTTGGTCTTAAAGCCTGCGGCGCTGGATGAACGACCACTCACCAAGGTGGGCGGCCTCCTGCACCTCTGGCTGTCCGCCGATGAGTCCCACACGCCGGTGCGCATGGAGCAGAAGATGGGTTTCGGTACGCTGGTGCTGAAGCTGCGGGAGGTGAACTAGGCGGCCCTGCAATGACCCGTATTGGATCGGCTCACCGTACCAGTCGCATGATGTCGTTGTAGAATACCACCACAATAAAGGTTAGCAGGAGCATCATGCCCACCTGCTGGATGACCATACGGGTGCGTAGCGACAGCGGCCGCCGCAGACCCGCCTCAATCAGGGTGATAGCAATGTGCCCTCCATCCAGGGCCGGGATGGGCAGAACGTTGATGAATGCCAGGTTGACGCTGATGATGGCCAGCAGCCCCAACAGGTAGGGAAAGCCGATCTGGGCCGACTGACCCGCCAACTGGGCAATAAGGATGGGCCCACCCAGCTCGCTGAACTTCGCTTCCTGGGTCACGATCATCCTTAGTGAGCGGAAGGTGAGGGTAAACCAGTGCCAGGTGAGCACTACCCCGCTGACCAGCGCCTCGCCAAATTCCGCGTCCCTGCGATCGGCTACCCGGCTATGGAGCAGTGAAACCAGCGGGTCCACCTGAGGGCCAATGCCAATCATGCCCACAACCTTGATGGGTGAGTCGGATGCTGCCTGCTCAGGATCTACGGAAATGGCGGTCTGCATGGCTTCGCCCTCCCGTTCCCAAACCACATCGATGCGCTCGTCCGTATCGACGAGTATGAGTGCGCGCAGTTCGTCCCAGGTGGCGGCGGGCTTCCCATTGATGGAGGTGATCTCATCCCCCGGCAATATGCCCACAACTGTTGGCCGGGTCTTGATCACTGTCCGCGAGACCTCGTCATCCCGCTCCCAGGTAATTTCCACGTCCTGGTTAGGCTTGACATGGATGCTGGCTGTGAGGTCTTCCCAGGAGTTTACAGCCTCACCGTCTACGGCGATAATCTTGTCCCCCAGCTGGAGCCCTAACGCCTCGGCAGGGTAATCGGGAGTGAGGGCGCCCACCGCAGGGGACGAAGTGGCTAGGCCGTGGAAATAGCTCAGGGCAAAAAAGACCAGGCCCGCCAGAAGCAGGTTCGCCAGGACACCGGCAGACATGAACCATACCTTTTGTAAGGTGCTCTTGGACTGCAGTTCCCAAGGCTCGCCGGTTAGTTCGCTGTCCATACTTTCATCCAGCACCCCGGCCACTTTTACATAGCCACCCAGGGGAAGTATGCCCAGGCCATATTCCGTGTGCCCGATTTTTTTCTTGATGCCCAGGCCGAAAACGTTAAAGCCCAGGTAGAACCGCTCTACACGCACACCGATGGAGCGGGCCGCCAGGTAATGCCCCAGCTCGTGCGAGCTGATGAGCACAATCAGGATGAAAACAAGGGCCAGCACATAGATCAGAACAGTTGACATGACAGACCTTTCACGTGCGCCTCAGCCAGGTGACGCAGCTTACTCGTGGTGCAAATCCTTCCACGAAGATACGGCTAAACTTGGTCCTGCCGCCAGCCATTGGGCGACACGCTGACGTCATTTACGAGACGGCCATGCTAGCAGTGCCTTTGACATACTGCCGGGTCCATCCCTCGAGCTCGTCCAGAGCCTCCAGGTCAGGCCGCTCCATGAACGGGTGGCTGGCGATCGCCCCCTCAAGAATGATCGGGATGGCGGTGAAGGCTACGCGATCATCCAGAAAGGCCTGCACTGCCAGATCATTGGCCATGTTGAGCACCGCCGGGGCGGACCCACCCTGCCTGAGGGCAGCGTACGCCAGCCCAATACAGGGAAACTTCTCCAGATCGGGGGGCTCAAAGGTCAGGCTGCCCAACTCCGTCAGATCGAGACGTGGCCACTTGGACGGTTTGTGGTCCGGGTAGGTCAGGGCATACTGAATGGGTATCTTCATGTCCGGGACGCCCAGTTGGGCCTTCACCGACCCATCCACGAACTCTACCATGCTGTGGATGATGGACTGCGGGTGGATCACAATATCCACCTGGTCGGGCCCCAGGTCAAACAGCCAGCGCGCCTCGATCACTTCCAGGCCCTTGTTCATCATCGTCGCCGAGTCAATCGTAATCTTGGGTCCCATGTCCCAGTTCGGATGCTGCAATGCCTGTGCTTTGGTAATATGGGAAAATTCACCTTTTGGCAAAGTCCGGAAGGGACCTCCCGAGCCAGTCAGAATGAGCCTCGCAATCTGGTCGTCGGCCTCACCCACCAGGCACTGCCAAATGGCGCTGTGCTCACTATCTATCGGCGAGAGCTGCAATCCGTTGCGGGCGACCAGCTCGGAGATATACTCGCCGGCCATGACGAGGCTCTCCTTGTTGGACAGGGCCACGTTCACCCCCGCCTCCAGCGCCGCAATAGTGGGTGCCATCCCGGCCCCACCCACCATCCCGTTCAGGCAGAGGTCCACGTCGTCCCGGCCCGCAACAGCCAACAACCCATCGCGGCCGACCTCCACCTCAATACCAGTTCCGCTCAGCATGGAGCGCAGCTCTCCGGCGGCCTCCTCATCGACCATGGCCACCGACTTAACCTTGAAAGCGCGAGCCTGCTCTGCGAGCAAGGCGGCGCTACGCCGGGCCGTGAGGGCCACCACTTGGAACTCCCCCGGCAGGCTGGCAACCACCTCCAGCGCCTGCGTCCCGACAGACCCCGTGGAACCGATGATGCTCAGTCGCCGCATCACAGGGCCAGGCTCACTTGAGCCCCTCCGGACAAAACCTGCGGGCTCCACACCAGCCGACCCATTACATTGACCCAGGGGAACAGGTTATAGCCGGCCGACAGCAGCAACCCTGCCACGTCGGAAGTCACAGCAGCCGAGGCCTTGGGGAATGTACGCTGATACAGCAGGGCCAGTGCAGCACTGGCCTGCCAGGCCCGGCCTTGCACGGCATATCCCCATTGGAAGTGGTTCCACTTCAGGGTGTACTCAGGCAGACCGTCAATGCGCTGCTGAAGAAAAATGAACTCAGGTGTGAAGGCCCCCAGAGCGGGTGCTGACGGCAGATAGCGGAATCCCACCTGTGCCAGTTGTACAACATTGGTTTCGTCCCATACTGCTCCCGTACCGCCCAACAGCGCCAGATTGGGCGATATCCACCACTGCAGTCGCACCGTAGGCAATAACTGCAAGTCTTCGCTACGACCATAAGGATGGTAAATCACCGGCTGTAGGGTGAAGCTTACGGGCGCAAACTCGCCCCTGGGCAGGGCGGCGAATGTAGCCTCCATGGAGACTTGCCTGGCGATTGACACAAAGTCTTTGCGATCCAATGCGCCGGCTGGTGTACAGGCGGCCAGCGGGCCAGCGCCTAGCGCGAAGACAATCAACATGGTCCGGCAGCGCGCACTAGATAATTCCACGGCTGGCCTCCTCAATAAAAGTGGTGATCGCCTGAATTTCTGGCGCGTCCCCCAGCTCGGAATTTATGGTGGTTAGTGCGTTGGTCAAGTTCTGCTCAGATCGGTAGATCAACCGGTAGGCCCGCTTGATGCTCGCCCTCGACTGGGAATCAAAGCCTCGTCGCCGCAAGCCTACCACGTTCAGCCCTGCATATCTCAGCGGTTCGCCCGTAGCCAGGATATAGGGCGGCACATCCTGCACCACCCGGTAGCCACCCCCCACAAACGCGTGCGCGCCCACCCGGCAAAACTGATGCACCGGCGTCATGCCTCCGATGGAAGCGTATTCGCCAACTTGGGCAAAGCCGCCCAGCTGGACGCCGTTGGCCAGGACAACGTGGTCGCCCACCTGGCTGTCGTGGCCCACATGGCTATAGGCCATAAAATAGACGTGGGCGCCCACCACGGTGCCGTCTTCCTCTGTGCCTTGATTGACGGTCACGCACTCCCGCAGGATGGTGCGGTCCCCGATCACGACTCCCCGGCCACGGTCAGCATAGCCAACATCCTGGGGCGGACCACCCACGACGGTGCCTGAGTGGACCTGACAATCGGCCCCCAGCGTAGAGCCTTCCATGACTTGGGCGTGGGCCATGATCTCGGTTCTGTCACCGATCTGCACATCCCGCTCCACAACGGCAAAGGGGCCCACTTTGACTGCCGCGCCCAACCGTGCGGCAGCATCCACCACCGCGGTGGGATGAATTTGAGTTGACACGGCTAGTCCTCACGGTCAACTAGCATGGCCATCATTTCCGCCTCGGCGACCAACTCGCCATCGACCAGAGCCTTGCCCACCACCTTGAAGGTGTTCAGGCGCGAACGCACCAGCTCCAGCTCCAGAATGAGTTGATCGCCGGGCGTCACGCGGCGGCGGAAACGGGCCTTGTCGATGGCCGTGAAGTATATCAGCCGTGGGCCCGTCTCTGCTTCAGGACTCAGTGCAAGGAAGGCCGCCGCCTGGGCCATGGACTCCAATATCAGCACCCCTGGCATGACCGGTTGGCCAGGAAAGTGCCCTTGGAAAAAGGCTTCGTTCATGGTCACGTTCTTGACGGCCCGCACCCGCTTGCCCGGCTCCACGTCCAGTATCCGGTCCACCAGCAAGAACGGGTAACGGTGTGGCAAGGCGGCCATGATACTGCGAATGTCAAACTTGGCCTTTCCGCTGGCACTGTCCTGACGATTTTGCTCCATCCGCTTGCCGTAGACCTGCTTCAGCCGTTTCACCAGCTCCACGTTGGAGGCATGCCCGCTACGGGTAGCCACTACGTGCCCCTGAATGGGCATTCCCAACAGTGCCAGGTCTCCAATCAGGTCGAGAATCTTGTGCCGCACGGCCTCGTTCTCAAAACGCAGCTTTTGACCTTTAAGCAGCCCGTCTTCACCTGGGGCCAGCTCCCCCTTAATATTGAACAGGCTCTTCAGATGCTCCACCTCATCCTTCTCGATGGGGCGGTCCACGAAGACCAGGGCATTCTCCATACTGCCCCCCTTGACCAGGCCCTGCTCCCTGAGCTGCGCAACTTCGCTGAATAGGCAGAACGTCCGGGCCGGGGCAATCCGCGTCACAAAATCTTCGGCCATGCTAAATACGGTCATGAACTGAATCCCATGGCGGGCCAGATGGTGGTAGTCCATGGTGAAGGTGACGCGAAACGTGTCGGACGGTAGGACGTGCATATCGATGTTATTGCTGGGATCTGAGTAGGAGACCGTCCGGTCGATGACCAACGTTTTCCGGCTGGCGCTCTGCTCCGACAGGCCCGCCTCCAGCAGCGCCTCCACAAACGGTTTTGCACTGCCGTCCATCACGGGCGGCTCCTGAGCGCTCAGTTCTACCTGCAAGTTGTCGATGCCCAGTCCGCTCGCTGCTGCCAGGATGTGCTCCACTGTGTGGATCCGGTTACCGTCCTGTGCGATCGTAGTGCCCCGGGAAATGTCCACCACGTGGTCGATATCCGCGGGAATGGAGGGGAAGGCATCCAAGTCCGTGCGGATGAGACGAATGCCCGTATCCACATCGGCCGGCCTGA
>JADFSS010000057.1 GCA_022560655.1 Candidatus Neomarinimicrobiota bacterium | reverse complement strand
AGACGAGGTCAGTGACGGTGTTGTTCTTGATGGTGATGTCGGAGACGCTACCGGTGCCTCCGTTCTGGCCGCCGAGGGCTTTTCCGGCAAAGTTTTCTTTCACTATACCTATGATACCGTTAAAGGCGCGAGCCATGGCAGAAATGAATTCGCACTCTCCCGCGTGTACTTGACCTATCAGAAAGCCATCGCCGATGACATCAAGGTAAGACTTACCACGGATGTCGACCGGACCGGAAGCGCCTGGACGGTATTTCAGAAGATTGCGGCTGTGCAGTGGGACTCTCCCTGGGGTGAGATTATTATTGGCCTGCAAGGGATGAACCTGTGGAACGTGTCTGAGGCCAATTGGGGCTACCGGTTTGTCGAAAAGACGCCCATGGACCGGCACAGATTCGCCAGTTCGGCGGATATGGGCATCGGGTTCAAGCGGACCTTCGGGCAGCGGTTGCACCTGCATGCCACACTCACCAATGGTCCCGGCTTCCGAAAGGTCGAAAATGACCGCTTCAAGCGCCTCGCAACCCAGGTGGTCTACGGCGCCACCAACTTAGGCACGGCTGCGGGCTACAATTGGGGCGTGACGCTAAGCCTGGAACCAGAGGAGGTCCTCCAGGCAACTGGCACGGTGACCGAGATCAAGCCACTGTGGACGCTCTTTGGCGGACTGTCCCGGGGCAGGCTGAGGGTTGGGGCGGAATTTGACCGGTATACAGATACCTGGATCGATAGTCCCCGGACTCAACAGATTCTGGCCGCCTACGCCAATTTGCAGCTGCGCCCGACGCTGGCGCTGTTTGGACGGGTGGATTTTTATCACGCCGACACCAGTGCTGGTAATTCGACGAATGAGGAACTGTTTGTCATTCTTGGCGTGAATTATGCCGTCGCCGGTAAGCTTCATATCGCACCGAACGTGCGTCTGAAAAACGCCGATTTTGCAGCTCCGGACCAGATAGGGTTATCAGCAATCAACCTTAGTGTGGAATTCAAATACTGAGGTACTGGCAGGTCGCCGGGGATGGGAGTCAGCCAGCACCGGTTATGTTCAGATCCCCGTGTTGACCCTGCCCTCAGCCCGGGGTTAACGTAACTTCTACCACATGATTATGGGAGGCCGTCAGATTTCGATCACCGATACAGGTGCGGTTACGTGAGCATGGATGGCAGAGCGCCAAGGAAGCGAGGCACCCTGGGAAAGCGGGGGTTGGACCTCATTCATGACCCTACTTTGAACAAGGGCACCGCCTTTTCACCTGAGGAGCGAGATCAACTGGGGCTCAGAGGGTTGGTGCCCCCCAGGTATTCTTCACAATCCGATCAGCTGGCCCGCGTTTACAATCAGTACTGTCAGAAAACGCCCGACCTGGAAAAATACGTCTACCTCATGGGCCTGCAGGACCGCAATGAGACGCTCTTCTACCACCTGCTGATTGATCATCTCGAGGAAATGATGCCCATCGTCTACACGCCTACAGTGGGGTTGGCGTGCCAGCGCTACAGCCGTATTTTTCGCCGACCCCGGGGGCTCACCATCAGCCTAGAGGACCTGGGCAGGGTGGACAGTCTGCTGGATAATTGGCCCTACCGGGATATCCGTATCACCGTAGTCACCGATGGCGAGCGCATCCTTGGTCTGGGCGATTTGGGCCTTAACGGCATGGGCATACCGGTGGGTAAGCTCAATCTCTACGTGGCAGCTGCAGGCATTGACCCCGCCTACACCCTTCCGGTCTGCCTGGACGTGGGCACCGATAACGCGGACCTCCGCCGCGATCCCTTGTACCTGGGGTTGGACCGGGATCGTGAGCGGGGGGGGGACTACGACCAGCTGGTGGATGAGTTTGTGCTGGCAGTGCGGAAACGCTGGCCGCTGTGCATTATCCAATTCGAAGACTTCGGCAATTCAAATGCCTTCCGCCTATTGGCCAAGTACAGGGACCAGGTGCTTGCTTTTAACGATGACATCCAGGGCACGGGGGCCGTTTCCCTGGCCGGGATTCTTGCGGCCCTGAGGATCACCGGTCAGCGCCTGTCGGACCAGCGCATCGTATTTGTGGGGGCCGGCAGCGCCGGAATCGGCATCGCTGAGGCCATGCTGGAAGGCCTGCAAGACGACGGACTAAGCGCTGCGGAGGCCCGCCTGTGCATCTGGCAGGTTGACTCCAAGGGCCTCATCACCACCGGCCGGATGGCGGAGCTTTCTCCGCGCAAGCAACTGTTTGCCCGTGATGAGCCGCCGAGCGCCAGCCTGGAGGGTGTGGTGGAGCGGGTAAAACCGACCGTAATACTGGGCGTCGCAGGAGTAGCTGGACTGTTCAGTGAGGCGGTCATTCGTAAGATGGCCAGCCATGTGGACCGACCCATCATATTCGCATTGAGCAATCCAACCTCCAGCGCCGAATGCACGGCCGAGCAGGCCTACCACTGGACAAACGGCAAGGCCATCTTTGCCAGCGGCAGTCCCTTCGAACCGGTGACCCACAATGGACGGCGGTATCGGCCTGGCCAGGGGAACAACGCCTACATATTTCCCGGCCTCGGCCTCGGCGCCCTCATTAGCGGCGCCACCCGGATCAGCGCCAGTATGTTTCATCGGGCCGCCCTCCGACTGGCGGAGCTTACCCCCGAGACACAGTTACGGGAAGGCAGCGTTTACCCCCGGCAATCCAGCATCCGGGAGGTGTCCATTGCCATCGCAGAAGCGGTGGCCAAGGAGGCATATCGACAGGAAGTGACCTCGGAACAGGAACCGAACGACCTGGAAGCCACCATCAGGGACTATGTCTGGCAACCAGAGTATGCTTCCCTGGTCCCCTAACCACACTTGCGGAATTGGCAGCTGCTGACGGACTCCCCGGGCACCCAACGGTACCGTCCGCGATGAACGCCAAGGCGTCGGCAGGGCCGTGCGGGTGCAGCCTTTCTATTAACGGGTCCGGCTCGTGCGCAGGCTGCCGCTCAACAGGAACCAACTGCCCGTAGGGGCAATTTTTATCCATACGCCCCTATTTGGGGGCCGGCTCTCGGTTTCATGGGGCCTGGGCTAGAACTGGAGTCTTCGCAACTATCGTTTCTCCAACCCCCACGCCTTCATCCATGGTCGCATGGACTTGGATTACGCGCCGGGGCAACCCCAATTTTTTTTCCCCCATCCCAGATCTGCTTTTCTACTGGCTGATCACTTCGGTGAAACCGAAATCGGTGGGCTTCGCACTGGGCGCCACGCAAGGTTTTGTCGTCTGCATGCAGATCATGATCTGCTACCAGGCCCTGTTTGATGAGCCACCCGGCAGGCGACAGCTGCTTTCATTCGTGACGGCAGCCAGCGGGGCCCGTGCTCCTGTCACGGCGGCCGCATAAGGCTATATACCTGCAAAGATGGTAACTACCGGCACGGGCCTCTTCTGGAACTACTTTGTCAATCGCTACTGGACCTATCGCGACGTGGGTCACTGAGCTTACGATAACGCGTCTCGTCACGACACAGCTGACAGGATGACCTCTGGAAGGTCTTGCATTTGCGCGGTGGGCTCGTGATATTAAGACCACACCTGAGCAGGGACCCTATTGCCGGCCACAAGCTGGTTCTCTCGGCAGCATCCCTGGCGCGACACAGGGATTGCGCATCGTCAGCGGTAGCCGGGAAGACTTTACACCACCGTGATAGCCAGAATATCCAAATACTTATCCGCCGCCTTGCTATCAGCCATGCCGGTGGTACTGGAAGCCCAGGCAATTCTGGAGGGCCAGGTATTGTCCGGTCGGACCAGGGCAGCCGTGCTGGGGGCCAATATCGTGGTTCGCGGAACGGATGAGGGGGGAGCCTCCGACAGCAAGGGACAGTTCCGGTTTACCACCACTTCGAGCTACCCCCTGACCCTGGACATCACCCACATAGCCTACAAACCCCTTGAGGTTATCGTGGCCAACGACACCACGCTGATTTTGTTGCTAACCCCGACCCATATTATGGGTGAGGGTGTGTTGGTGACGGCACCCCACTCCCGGGCCGCCGCAGATATTAGGTCTGCCGTCGAGATCGTGACCGCCGAGGCCATGGAAAGCCTGGGGGCGCGCGACGTGGGAGATGTGTTGCGGCCGCTGCCCAGCGTCACTATCAGCGTATCAACCACCGGCAAGCAAACCGTGAGCATTCGGGGGAGCAACGCCAATGAAGTAGCCATATTTCTCGATGGATTGCGGCTGAACGATGCGAATTCCGGGGTAGCCGATCTCTCCTCCATTGACATGAATGACCTGGAGCGGGTGGAGGTGATCAAAGGGGGCGCAACAACCCTGTTTGGCAGCGGCGCCTTCGGTGGCGTCGTCAGCATGACCTCCCGCCGGCCAGACTCCAATCGGGTGGCGATTTACCGGGGCTACGGAGTGACTGATCCGGGCGATCAGGATTTGAGTGCGTCCGCGTCGACTCGGCTAGGTCCCCTGGCGGTGGGAGGACGCTTCTCAGGCAAAGCGCGACGATATGACGGCAACGTGTTGTATACAAAGACAATTGGCTCCCTGGCCGCCGTACTCACGCCCCGCTTTGGCGACCTGACCGTCAAACAATATTACCTGAACAACGTGCTCGAATTACCCACTGGCCAGATTGCCCAGAGCGATCAAACCACGCTGACCATCGCATCCTACACCGGCTCACTACTGGGTTCGCCCGATTGGTCTCTGTTCTTAGGCCGTCGAGAATGGGGTTGGGAGGACAAATTTTTCACCAATCTCGAACGCGATCTGGCCGAATCGGGTCTTACTGCCCGACTGAGCCGGCAGGTCAATAGCCGCAGGATGAGCAGCACCTTCCAGCTGGATTATGAGAAACAGCTCTTCAACGGAACCAACAGCTCGTTCGATTCATTTGGTGGGAGCCGGGTCGAGCAGTCCAGCCGACTCGCCAGAAGCGATTGGGGCTACTCCGCAGTCCTGCGCTTTCTGAGCGATGACGTCCACCCACTGGCATCCAAGATACGCTGGGAATTCGGGCTGCGGGGCGACCGAATAGATACCGAACACAATGTGAATTCGTTCAGGGGCAGCACACTGGGCGGGACGGTGGATACGGTCTGGAGCCTGGACGCCAGCATTCCCCGGGGGGAGCAGTCATTAACCCGGCGTATGGGGGTTCATCTGGAGGGTAGCACGCCGTTGCTTTACTACACTTTTTTCATGAATCAGGGACGCAACCAACGACTTCCCTCGCTGAACGATTTGTCCTTATGGGCCAACAGCGTTGACAATATTGATGATGCTGACAAGCTGGCGGCAGAATTTCTGATTACAACCGATGTTGGCGCGCAAGTCATAATCGGTTTTCTGACGCAGATTGATCCCACGGCCAACCTGAAGGCCACGGCCAGCCTGTTCGTGAACCAGTATTCCAATAAAATTACCTATCGATTTTTATCCGATGCGCCCCCGGTCCCCCTTAATACACCCAGCGCAAGAGTAGCGGGCTACGACCTGTCTCTGGAGGTTGAGATTTGGTTGCGACGGCTCAGAGCACGGTGGGCCTATCAGCGCATCAATCTGGATAATCCGTTTATCTTCCCCAACAAGCCGGAGGCTCGTCTGGCCTACCAAGTGGAGCTGCGCCTAGGTTGGATATCAGGTGTTTTTGATTACTATCGTGATGGACCACAATTCGTTGTTTTTAACGGACTAGCCACACCATTGCAGCTCGAAAGGCGGGAGAGCGCCAACTTGAACTTGATCCTCCGGCGGCAGCTGTGGCACGCGAAGGTGAGCGTCGCCTACACCATTCGCAACCTGTTTTCCGACCTCCCCGTATTGAGGGGCGATCCTGCTGAAGAGGGGCTCCCCCCGCCACAATATTATGAATCCCATCGCCAGATCATCTCTCTGCGGGTCAGCTTGTGAAGCCCATCCTCAGGACCAGAGCAATCTTATTTCTCGTGGCAGCAGCGGGCTGCGAGTGGCCCTTTAGTACGACCCCTACCTCAGATGAGCCCATCTTTCAGGTGACAGCCGTGGTGAGCACCGAGCGGCTGATCACATCAGGCTTTGTGGATCTGGGTTGGCCCCTGGTGGGCATCGACAATTTTCAGGCGTTCCACATCAGCCGGCGATTTGCGCTTTCACAGGACTCCGCCCTGGGCAGCTGGAAACTGCTGGCAACCATCACCGATTCACGAGTAAACACTTGGCGTGACACCATTTACGACGACGAAATCCTGCGCTACCAGGTGGCAGTATTTCGATCGGACGGTACGTTTGGTGCCTCTGAGGTTGAGGCGCAAGTGCCCGCCACGACCCGGATTGCGGTGCCCGAAGATTTCACATTGCTGGCGGATGCTGCCTTGTCCCCGATTATGGATGATGGAGACACTATCCTGGTTGGACCAGGACACTACGATATTTCCGGTCTGAAGATCGCGGGTAAGGGCCTGGTGATCATTGGGACTGAGGGGGCCGATGAGACTTTCCTCGAGCGGGGCCCCCTGGCCTCCGATTCCATCATGATCCAGGTGGAAGGCGGCCTCCTCCAGGGCTTCACCATTGAAGCGGGAATTGCACTGACCGGTGGCGGTATATATGCGGGCGGCTCGGCCGTGCTCCGTCACCTGATCCTACGGAGCAATCAGGCGCGGGTGGGGTTGGTTCAGCCGTGGGGCGGTTGGGGTGGCGGCGCGTACCTGTTCGATCTTGCCCGCATGGAAAATTGCCTGATATTCTCCAACTCCGCCACTAAACAAGGGGGCGGCGTTTACATTGATCCAAATTCTGGACGGGTGCGGATTGTCAACTGCACAATCTATGGCAACACTGCGGTGGGCCAATTCACCTTGCAGCCCGAGAGTGCCGGCGGGGGTATATGGTCGCAAAATGGGTTCGCCAGAGTCGAAAACTGCCTCGTCGTGAACAACGGGAATGGAAATATTATGCCTCTACCGCCCGATATTTTTGCACCACAGGTACTGTATACCGGCGCCGGCCCCGATTGGGCGGCTCTGGACAGCACGAATCTAGCTGCTGGGCCGGAATTCGTCAATCCGGCGGTGGGAAACTTTCGCTTGCAGCCGGGCTCTCCCGGCATTGATGCGGGCAACCCAGATCCGGCCTTCAATGACCCCGACGGCAGCCGGAACGATATGGGCGCTTATGGCGGACCACATGGCAATTGGTAGCTCCGGGGCTGTGACTTTTCTGAGCCAGTAATGTGCCCACCTCCTCTGCCCAAGTCCCGGAGAGACCCGCTACAAACGGAGTCAATTCATACGTAGCCGTTGCAGCGCTGCTCGGGCCTCGGCAGTCACGAAGGTTCGATTCCCGAGACCCGCCACGATGCGGTAGTCGTCCCGTGCGCCATCCAGGTCGCCGCGACTCTCTCTGATTTGCCCCCGAATATTGTGGGCGAAACCCAGATGCCAATCGAACTCCATGTTGTAGTGGTCGATCACCCATTGGCAGCGCTCAAGAGCTGTGTCCAGATCGCCTGCCTGAAAGCTCAGGGCCGCCTCTAAAGAGGCATATTTTAGCGTCCATTCAATTCGCTGAGTCGGGTGGGATGTCATGAAGAGGCTCTTCAAGGCGGGCAGGAACTCACGCGCCTCTTTCAGACGGCCATTACGTACCAGAGCCTCGGCGAATAGAAAGTTGAAATAGTAGTTGCCGGGATAGCGAACTACAATGAGCTGGGTGTAGGGGAAGGCTGCGTGCGGGTCGTTCTCCAAGTAGAGGTAAATAATGGCCAGGGTACTGGCCGCCTCAATCCAAGCATGGGGCGCCTCCTCGACGGCTCGACGGAGAATGCGCAGACCCACTTCCCGGTCAGGTTGCAGGCCGAAAATGCGGGCTACCAATTGTACCGGTCTCGACTGCAGGCCGGCATAATAGCTAAAGACACCAATGGGGAGGTAGGCGTCCGCCAGCGTCGTATCTGCGGCATAGGCTTTGCGGATCATGCGCCAGCCCTTGATGCCGGCGTAGAGACCTGCGAGCCAGCTCTTATCCGCCAGGTGTACTCTGGTTTTCAGGCCGTAGGTACTGCCCAAATACAGCAAAATCTCAGGCCGCCGACCTTCGCTGGACAGCATAGACTCATACATGGGTATGGTGGCATCGATGGCCTGCAGCATCGCCTCGTGGGAAGCCCTGTAACCGTGCTCGGTGAGGCTCATCAACCACTGGTTAGCCACGGCGACGAACGGAACTACGGCCTCAAGGGAGTCAAGGGCCAGCGCCGCTTCCAGTGCGGTCTCCGACTGGTGAAAGCGGTAAGAGTACATGGCATCGATCCCCTCCCACAGGCGTACGGACTTGGAATCGCCGGTTGCAGCCCGCTGCAGTAACATGGCGGCGGCTGATCCGCCTGTATTCGACCCCGTTGACTGACCTGGAAGATAGGCCGCCAGGGCGCCAATCAGGATACAGGCCGAACCCGCTGTTGCCGAGTAACGCATGGATCGTAGGAGAGTAACTAGGCCGTTGAAAGCATCAGGGCTGATTGGCGCGTAGCAGTTCCCTGCGGGCGTCGGGATGCTGAGGGTCGAGGGCCAGCGCCTGTTGGAGGGCGTTTCGCTCGGCTCGACTGTCCTGCATTGCCCGGTAGGTCCGGCTCAGCGCCACAAAGGTGTCGGCACGAAAGGGATTGTTCCTGATGGCGCGATCATAGTAGTCCAGAGAACGCTGGTACTCGTTGTGCGCAAGCGCTGCGCCACCGGCACTCACCAAGGCCTGAACGACCCACTCCGGCTGGTTCCCCCCAGCCCGTGACCGTGCCCGGCGCTGGGCCTGAAGCGCCTCTCGGAAACGCCCACGGCGCTTATATTCGAGGGCTTGCAGAAAGTAGGCCTGGGACAGCCAGGGGGCCAGGTTGCGGCCGTTGGGGTGCAGCCGGTCAAGCAGTTCCCACTCGCGTGCCGCTTCATCAAACCGCAAGTCCAGTAGATAGGCACGCCCCAGTTTGAATGACGCCTCCGCGCTCCCCGGCCGCTTGCCAAGCACTTGCAGAAATGCGCGCATGGCGGTCACGGCGTTGCCTTCGAGCAGCGACACATCCCCCAGTGCTTCGAAGGCAACCAACAGTTCCGAATCAAGGGCAAGGGCATCATAGAGGTCTGTTTTGGCGCGGTCGAGCAACCCCAAGCCCGCATAAGCCCGGGCCCGGGCGTAGTAGAGCGGTGCATGATCAGGATACCTGTTCAACCCCTCACGCGCAAGAGTAACTGCATCACCGAAATCGCCGCGCCCAGCCAGATTCATGGCCCGGCGATAATATATCCGGGCAGACGGCCCGACTTGCTCCTCCACCTTGTCATAGATCACCATAGCGCCTGCAAAGTTGCCTTCCGCCTCACGGACCCGTCCTTGAGCCAGGAGCGCCATCAAGTTCTCCGGATTCAGATAAATGACCTCCTGAAAGGTACCCCAGGCGTTGGTGAATTCGCCCTTTTCGATGTAGAGCTCACCCAGCTGGAGTAGCATGGCTTGGCTTAACGGCTCCAGCGCCAGCGCCTTGAGCAGGTAGCCCTCTGATTCAGCGAACTTGTCATTGCGGTGCTGCAAGTCGGCCAGTGCTATCAGTGCAGCCAGGTCCTGGGGATGGTCCTCATGCTGGCGGCGGAGCTGTAGCAGCTGACGGTAATCGCCCGGTACACGATAATTATGACCCAACGGAAATTTACCAGTGGGCTGCACATCGAATACCCGCTGAGTTGACTGGCGGCTAAGGCTCGTTAGCTGGAGCGAAAGTGAACTGATTTCAGCGACCAGGGACTCCAGCTCCCCGGGCGCATAAGCTGTCACGGCCGGGGGTGCAGGTCTGGACGAGCGCCCTGCAGGTGCTGGGGCGTCCGCTGGCCGCCGGCGTGGACTGCGGGCGGCGGACGAGCGGCCTTGCCGGGAACTGGGGCGACGGGACGCGCTTTGCCTTCGCCTCCGACTGGATGGCTTGTCACCTTGTTCGGCGCTGGGGCGGGGCCTGGATGAGGGTCGCCTGCGGACTCCGCCAGATTGGGGCGGTGGCTTACGTCCGCGCCGCCTCGGTCGAGCGGCCTTCTGCTCCTTGTCCTGCTCCTGCACAACCCGGGCGGACAACGTTGAAGTGGAATTTGCGGCGCCCTGAATTTGTGCCGGCATGCCGACCCACAGGGCTGCTGCCAAACCTGCCAGGATGATAAATCGGCGCATTTGATGGGGAGATGCCATGCCGACCCAAAGAATACTTCGTCGGTGTGTAAGAAGCAAGCTTTTGCCAGTCGGCAACCGGGATGCGCGGACGGTGCAGGTCCGCGTAGCGTAAGAGTCTAGAAATCCACCCTGATGCCCGCAGACACGCTGCGCGGTAATCCGGGCCGGATGCCTGCAGGCCGACGGGCCACAATATAGGTTTGATTTGTGAGGTTGGTCACCGTGAGATAGAGCCCGGCGTGGGGAGCAATGTTTACTTGCCCGGTCAGATCGAAGACCAGGGCGGCGTCGGTGCTTTCCGATCTTTCGATGGGGCCCTGGCCGGCCTGGGTGCGCATGGGGCTTACGTACCTGCCATTGAGGTAGAGCGCCCCTACCCGTCTCTCCGCACCGATACTGGCTGCCCACTGATGCCGAGGCAGATAGGGTAGTTCATCACCGGCCTGGACGTTGCCCCACGGCTTGAAGGCGCTGACAAAATCGTTCACGAAATGGGCGCGCGTGAGAGTGTAGTTGAGCCTGGCCGACAGGGCGAACCCTGCGTATCGAAATGCATAGCGGACCACGGTTTCCAGGCCAGCGATATTGGCCTCGCCGCCGTTGAACTGCTCACCCGTACCGTCCCCGCCCACGGCGCTAAGGTCAGAGCCAAGCAGGTTATCGTAGCGGTTATGGAAGGCGATCCCAAGCAGGCCAAGTGCCGCGCGCCGGTAGCGCAGGCCCAGCTCCGTGTTGACGCTTTCTTCGGCCCGTGTCTCCCCGGCGCCTGGACCGGGAGGAGAAAATCCCTTATGAACGCCGGCGAAAAGGCTCAGGTCGGAGCTTAGGCGGTAATCAACACCAACACCGGGAATGAGGGCTATGACGCTGGTGGCATTGGAGGTAAGGCCGGCGCCGGTGCGCTGCGGGTCATCAGGGCCGTAGTCCTGCCTGTGAAATGAGATGGATTCGTAGCGCAGACCCGTTGTTATCGTCATGAGACTCAATGAGATCTTGTCCTGGATGAAGAGTGCTCTGGCTGTGGCGGTACTGATCACATTGTTCTGCCCACCGGTTCCGGGCACTCCGGCGGCGGATATCTGCAGTCCTTCAGCACCCATCTGGTACTTGTCCACATGCTGGAACCGGTCTTCCATATCCTCGTGATAGCGCAGACCCGCTTCCAGCTGGTGGGTGATCCGCCCCAGCCGCGACTTCAGTGTGATGAAGGTCTGGATACCCTGGGCGTAATAATCGCGCTTGTTTGCCTTTACCTGATACTGGTCCGGGTCGCTGTCAGCAGTGTCTAACAAACTGACCTCGACGGCAAAGCGGACGGGATCGGCCAAGATGTCAGCGATCTTCAGGCCCCCAACCCGGTCCAATTTGTACCAATTACGTTTGAACACATTGCGGTAAAGGGTTGTGGTGACGTCGGCGGTGGCACCAAGCATCGTGAAATGTGTCAATCCGACCTGTGCGTGCTGGGCGTCCAAGCGGTCTTTCCCTGAGGCGGCATAACGATGGAACGGCTGCCGGCTGAAATCGCTGTCGGTGAGTCCCAGGTAGGTCTCGTGAGACACTTCGTCGGTGTAGCCTAACTTGAGTTCCAGGAATGGAAGTAGCCCTGTCCCTTTCCCGTTGTTTATCCTGACTTTGGCCAGAAAGTCGGCAATGGCGAAGCCGGTCTTGCCCCCACGATCAAGCACCTTGAACCCATCATTGGCGTGCTGGAAGGTCTCCAGCAGCCAGCCGACCCGATTACCGGAGGCGCCCGCATACAGATGAGCCCGGCGCGCATTGTAAGCGCCGGTGGATAGATCGAGATGGGTGGTGAACCGGCTAGGCAGCGAGGTGGAAATCAAATTCAGCGCGCCGCCATTAGTATTGGGGCCGTATTTGATCTGGCTGGAACCTTTGCGGACCTCAACACTTTCCATGCGCCCTACTCTGGGAAAATAGTAAGCGGCCGGCGCGGCATAGGGGGCTGGCGCAATCAGGACGCCATCCTCCATGAGGGCGATTTTCTGGCTACGCTCCACGCCCGTGCCCCGCATCCCAATGTTGGGCCGCAAACCGAAGCCATCCTCTTCCTGAATGTTGACGCCGGGGACCTGCTGCAGGACACGATGAATGTTTGAGTAGCTGTGTTTGCGCAGTTCAACCTTGGAGATCACATGCGCGGCGCCTGGAATAGTGAAGATATTGGATGGATCGCCGATCAAACTGATACGCTCGCGGATGACCAGCAGTACAGGTGCCTGCAGGATCACGGGCTGCAGAGAAATGTCCAGGGCGACTGCTGACGGGGGTACGATCACCACCCGCTCGATCGGCTCGAAGCCCATTGCGCTGAAGATCAGCGTGTGGTTCCCCGCCGGCAAGCCGTGGATGGCATAATAGCCGGCATGATCAGCGGCATCGCCACGAGAGGTACCCTTGACCACAACGTTGCCTTGGGCAATGGGCTCGCCTGTGACGGCATTCGTCAGGGTCCCGGAGACGGAGCCCTGACCCAACAGCACACCGGTCAGCAGGACGAAGGAGAACAGTAATTTGTGTAGCAACGTCATAGGGCTTAATGTTAATGAGACTAAGTCTCAATAAAGTTAAGCAGAGTGACTCGCCCCGTGCAAGCCATATGAAGCCACCAAAGAGAATCTTGACTTCCAATTGACCGGCCCGTACCATGCAGACTTTCAGATGCTAATCATGAAGGGCCAGAACTATGCCTTCATCCCAACCCTCGCAGCACCAATTCATACCGCTGCATTACACCCCTGTGGCCGATGACGAATGTCTCCGGCGGAGCCAGCAGCTATTCGAGCAGCTGAATCAGCGCCGCACCGTGAGGCACTTCAGCGACCGCCCGGTGGCAAGGGAGGTAGTGGCCAACCTGATACGCACTGCCTCCACCGCCCCTTCCGGCGCGCACAAGCAGCCCTGGACCTTTGTGGCGGTATCAAACCCTGAAATCAAGACCCGGATTCGCACGGCTGCGGAGGAGGAGGAGCGCCTCAACTATGAGCACCGAATGCCCGAGGAGTGGCTCGAGGCGCTGGAGCCTTTCGCCACGGATTGGCACAAACCGTTCCTGGAGATCGCGCCCTGGCTGGTAGTCGTCTTCCAGCAGACGCTGGAGCTGCTGCCGTCAGGCGAGAAACGGAAGAACTATTATGTGACGGAATCGGTGGGTATCGCAGTGGGCATGTTTTTGGCGGCTGTGCACCAGGCTGGTCTGGTAGCCCTCACCCATACGCCCAGTCCGATGAAATTTCTCGGCGAAATTCTGGGCCGGCCAACCAGCGAGAAGCCGTTCGTCCTGATTCCAATCGGCTACCCCGCCGAAGGCTGCCAGGTGCCCGACTTGCAGCGCAAAAGGCTGGATGAAGTGGCGGTGTTTTATACGGATGAGGGGGGTGAATCGTCCATTTCTGGTAGTTGAGCCTCAGGGATTTCCAGGCCGATAGTTTCACTGAGACTATTCTTGAAGCGCTTGATGTGCCTTTCGCCCACCTGGTAGGCTTCTGACGCCTTCTCGATGCCCTTGCCCACTTCCTCAAACTTCTTGAAAAACAGATCGAAGTTCCTTTCCAACGCTGCAAGACCCACCTGCAGACGCCTTGCATTCTTGACGATATCAATGTTTCGAATGCCTAAAATCACCATTTGCAGAAAGACAAAGAGTGTGTTGGGACTTACAGGAACAACGCTATGGGTCTGCGCAAAATCAGATATTGCTTCCGATTCACCAGCAAAATCCTTCGCTGCAAACGTATCATAATACATAGCTTCGGAAGGAATAAACATAAGGGCGACTTCTGTTGTTCCTTTTTCAGGCTTAACGTATTTTGAACTGATTGACTTGATCTGAACTTTAAGCGCAGTTATGTAGGCCTTCCAGTGCTCCTTCCGTTGGTCCGAGGTCTCAGCGTTCAGAAACCGGTCATAATGGCTCCTGGGAAATTTCGCGTCTATGGGCACCACTATGTCCTTAACCTTTATCGCAACGTCAACTCGCTCTCTGTTATCAATGGTATACTGCCGTTCCCAAATCCCCTGAGGAAGTACCCTTTCGAGCAGCTCTTCCAGGATCGTTTCACCATAATTCCCTTGTAACTTAGGCTTCTGAAGCAAAGATTTTAACGACTGCCCCAGCTTCTCTGCCTCCTGCTGCTGTTGCACGAGGCTTTCCACGGTATGCCCCATATCCTTCAGGGTGGCCAACGTTCTGATGGCATT
>JADFSS010000056.1 GCA_022560655.1 Candidatus Neomarinimicrobiota bacterium | reverse complement strand
TCAAAGGTTATGGGAGTCACCTCTGCGAAAAGCTCATACTTTTCACCATCCCTCACCACTGTATCATATTCACCACTACCTTGATCGGCAATGAGTCTTGTTAGAATATCAATCCTGCCAATCGTACTTTTTCCCGTCGCTTTCCCCGAGAAGAGATGATTATTCTTCAGTTTCTCACATAGCCGAAAGACGTATGTATTACCTTTTTCTAGCAGAAATTGGCCGTCTTTATTCTGTGGATATCTTTTTACATACCTTTCATCTGACAGTACTCTTTCTCGGTAACTTGATTCCTGCTTGGGCTTAATTGCACCTTGTACCATCTTATAACATTCCTCGCTGACATGTAAGTCGAACGAGGATGGATCAATCCCCTTAGCAAATTCCTCGGTAGTCACGCCCTCATGTGTGATTCGTCCCATTTCAACCAACTTGGCTATCTGTCTATTTGAGAGCACACCAGGTTTCCAGGTGACTGGTTTTCTGTTGGATAAATCTCTATTATCAGGCATGTTCGGTGACTCTAAATCTTTCTGATTGCTCTGATTTTATAGCTTCAAAACTCAATCTGCCAAGTATTTGCTTTCCGTCCCCCTCAGCTCCCGCCCGCCGACTATTTCGCCACAGCTTCCTCCGCTCTTGTGACGCGCCGCTCCCAATCGCCCCTGACAGTGCTCTCTCCCCAATCTTCAATCGACAATCATCATTCATCATTCCCTCTGCGTCCTCTGCGGTTCAATTTCTTGCTGAACGCTGACCGCTGGCGGCTCACCGCTGAGGGCTGATCGCTCACCACTGGCAACTCCCCTTCCCCGCCCCCGCCACAGCACCCACGCCGCCAGCGCCATGCCCGCCGCGGAGACGAACGGAAAGGTGAAGTTCACCCGGGCGTAGGTGATGCCCCCGTAGGGCGGCCCGATGATGCGCCCCAGCGAGCCCAGACTCTGGGTCACCCCCATGGCCACGCCCTGCTCCTCCTCGCCCGAGCGCCGGGAGACCATCGCCATCACCGACGGCAGCACCAGGCTGTTCCCCAGGGCGATGAACAGGCTGCCCCCGTAGATCAGCGGCAGCGTCCGCAGGAACGGGATCGACCCCAGCCCCAGCGCCATGGACAGCAGCCCCAGCTCGATCACCCGCGCCTCCCCGTAGCGCGCCACCAGCCGCTTCACCAGCAGCGCCTGCGTGCTGGCCCCCACGATGCCGATCCACATGAACACGAAACCCCGGTCCCGGGGCGGCAGCACCAGCACGTCCCGGAAATACTCCACGAAGGTCACGTGGATCACGCTGAAGGCCACGGTGAAGATGAAAAACGTCGTCAGCAGCCGCGACAGGGCCGGGCGCCGCCAGTAGATGCCGATCTGGGCCAGGGCCGACCCCATGGCCTGCAAGGCATTGCCCGTTGGCCGGCGGGCCGCTCGGCGCACCGCTTTGGGCAGCGACTCCGGCAGGATCACCAGCGCCGCCAGGCAGTTCACCAGCGACATGCCCGCCGCGAACAGCACCGGCGCCTGGTTCCCCAGCGCCGACGACAGCACCCCGCCGATGGGGAAGCCCACGATGAAACCCAGGCTGAAGGCGGCCCCCACCAGCCCCATGCGCCCCGCCCGCTGCGCCGGTGGCGTGATGTCGGCCACGTAGGCCTGGGCGGTGGAGATGTTGGCGTTGGCCATCCCCGCCAGCATGCGCGAGGCGAACAGCAGCCACAGCTCGTCGGCCAGCCCGAAGATGGTGAAGGCCACCGCCGACGCCCCCAGCCCGATGATGATCACCGGCCGCCGCCCGATGCGGTCGCTGATGCGCCCCCACACCGGCGCGAACAGCAGCTGCATGAAGGCGTAGCTGCCCAGCAGCAGCCCCACCGACTGCTCGTCGCCCCCCATGTCGGCCACCAGGTCGTTGATGAAGGGGATGATGAGAGTGATCCCCATCAGGTCGATGAAAATGGTGATCCAGATGATCACCAGGGCGCGTTTCTGGGCGGCTGAATCCATCTTCAGGCGCGTTGCTCTCTATTTGTCATCCGCGAATCAGGCCGTCAGCGCCACACCCGCCGCCGTTACATCTCTTGTCAAGCCAATCATTCCTCTGCGGTTCTCTCTCCCCAATCTTCAATCGACAATCTTCAATCATCATTTCTCCCTTCACTCTGTGTCCTCTGTGGTTCTCTGTGGTTCTGTCCCCAATCCCCAATCTACAATCTTCAATCATCCATTCCCTTCGTCTGCCATAATGGCCTGATGCACCTGCCAATATGGCCGTTGGCCGTAATTGCGTCATGGTGCCGTGGGCAGATTGACACGCTTCCGCAGCTGGCACGGCCCTTGCGTACAGTGTGGTTGATAGTCGGTGGTAGGTCACAGCATGGCCGCCGCCATAAGAACTCAAGGAGGTTTTCAAAATGACACTCGTAAAATACAATCCCAGACTACCTGCTCTCGGCTTCTCCGATGACATGGACCGGCTTTTCAACCGCTTCTGGCAGCGGCCCCTGGCGTGGAGCCCGGCCGTGCGCCGCAGTTGGATCCCGGCCTTCGACATCCGCGAGACCGACGAGCAGATCCTGCTCTCAGCCGCGCTTCCCGGGCTGAGCAAGAAGGACATCGAGGTCTCCCTGCACGACGGCGTGCTCACGGTGACCGCTGAGCGCGAAGAGCGCGAGACGGCCAAGAACGAGACGGTGCACTACGCCGAGCAGCGCTACGGCAAGTTCGCCCGCTCCTTCTCGCTGCCCACCGAGGTCGATGAGGACAAGGTGGAAGCCAGGTACAACCAGGGCATCCTCTCCATCGCCCTTAACAAGCTGGTGCCCGTTGCGGACGAGCGCAAGCGCATCGCTATCAAGTAACCTTCGCCCTTCGACAAAGTCAGGGAAGTTACTGGCCCCTCTTCTCCGGAAGAGGGGCTTTTTTTTGCCGCCTCAATATTAGCGCTTTCCTTCCCGGCCTGAACAAGACGGATCATTGATCTCACCCTCCTCGACGGGCTGCTGACCATCAGCGGTAAGTGCGAAGAGCGCCCGGTCAATGAAGCTGAAACAGTCCATACGACCGAGCTGCGCCATGGCAAATTCGGCCGGTCCTTCACGCTGCCCACCGAAGTCGATGAGCAGGAAGTCATGGCCAAGTATGCCAACGGCATCCTCTCTATGAGTCTGAACAAGCTGGCCCCCGTGGAACGGGATAAAACGAAGATCGTCGTTAAATAACCGCCGTCCAAGACCAACGATTCCTGGCGATCTGGCCTCCCTTCAAGGGAAGGGAGGCCTTTTTATCTAAGCACGGATTCTAGTCGCATTGGCCCCTACTGGGCGACAACTTCCGGCCGTGCCCGCCCCGCTCAAAGCCCTGATTTTATCCGGACTGGTCCTTTCCGTCGCCCTGTTCCGCCTGAGCGCCCAGACGCCGCCCCCCTTTACGACCCTCGAAGCCGGGCTGCAAGGGGTGGTCAATACCAACCGGAATAAGTTCCACACATTCTGGCGGCCCGGTACGGGGATAAAAGGCTATCTCGGAACCCCGTTTTACTTCGGTGAGGTTCAGGCTGGCGTTCATCTGTTGCCCCATAGGGGCCGGCAGAGCGGCAGCTCCGATTTCCACAGTATCTTTATCTATCTGGGATGGGGATACCGGCTGTCATTGTTTGGTCAGCTCGCCTTGCTCACCGGTTTTGCCATCGGCAGTGAGCTCATGATCTTCGAACAAGCCAAGGGATATCAGAAGCATGAAAGTGAACTGGCCGGTAGTCTTGACCTGCACCTGAGCTATCGTATCGGGGACCGATGGGCGGTCAACCTTTCCAGCCGCTATCAGGTGATCTTCACCGCCAGACCTATCAGGTTGGCGTTGCTTTCCGCCGGTGCCAGTTACCTGTTCGCCACCCCGGAATGGTTGCGGATTTTTCTCGAATGAAGCCCGGTCTCCTCGCCATCCCCTTTTTCCTGGGCGCAGTTCTGCCGACCAATGGGTGGGCCGTCGGCGACGGGGGCATCCTGACGGCCGATATGATCCAACGTGCCGGGGTGACACGTATCGGCGAGCTGCTGTTCCTGGTGGACGAATGGCGCCTGAATTCTACCGACGGCCTCACCTGGCGGGTCAGTCCCAACGGCTTATCGCCTTTTCAAAGGCAAAACTGGATCGTCCTGCTTGACGGGCAACGAATCGATCTCCAGACCTTCGACACCATCAACTTCTATCTGCTGCCCGTGGACCCGGACGAAATCGACTCCGTCGAAGTCATCCGCCAACCCCAACTCCATCAGGGAGAGTTTGCCGATGGCGGCCTCATTCACATTCACACCGCCCGACCCACCCAGGGCCTCTCGTTCCGGGCAGCACTACTCCAGGGGAACGAGACCGGCGACCCCGGGCCCTACCGCTTTACTCCCTATGCCACGCCCAATGTGGATCGGCTCGCCAATGATGGTTCCCTAATTCTGACTTTCGCCGCCCGCCACTGGTATGCCCGGGCGGGTCTCACTGTCCAGCAGCACCCTTTCACCGACCGGGCCATGCTACGGCGCATCTCGACGGCCATTGACGGTTGGCCGGGGCTGCACCGGAGCCTTTCGCCGCGGTTGCGGCTGGGCATCGAGACACCCCGCGGTCGACACGAATTCATGGCCAGCTATGCCTATTCGCCAAAGTATTTTTTCTTTTTCGGGCCCGCCGCCAGGGAGATTCCAGTCCGCAACGCCTTTCCCCATATAGGCCTGAACGGAACCGTACGCAGCTCCGGGAATACGGCCCTCACCTATCGGCTTAAAACCTCACAAAGTATCCTCGACAATTATTCGAACGTCGCGGACTGGGATTTTAATTGGCGCCTGCGGAATTTCCATGCCAGCCTGGATATCTCCCGTGAGGCGACCGGGCGGAAAGGTACCGTTGGCATCGGAGTTGACCGCTACCGGCTGCACACCCGTGTCCCGCTCGCCGAAAATGCCTTCACAATTGCGAAGCTCACCAGCGCGCTGCACTATCGCTGGTCCCAGGCGCTCGACCAGGTACTCAGCACCCAACTGTCCACCTCCCACGGGCGGATGGCCGTGAAAACCGCTCTGAAAAACCGGTGGCGCCCCAACTCCGGTCACACCTTCATCATTCACATTGCCTACGCCGACCGGCTCGTGGAGGAAGATCCCGGACTCTGGTACTGGACGGAGCGGGGATACGATGCCCTGGCCGAGATGGGCGTCGACCACACCATCAACGGGCAGCTGACGACCAGCCGGCAACGCACCGTGGACCTTGGCTGGCAAACGGTCCAGCACGCCAGGATCCAACTGGCCGCCTCCGGGTACTACCGATCGTTTAGCGATTATTACCTCGAGCAACCTTCCCTGACGTTCAATGCCCAGGACTGCTCCTTCTTTTCGGCTATCCAGCTTTTCCCCTCAGAAGGCGGCCAGGTCTGGGGCGGACATTTGACGCTCACACATAGCCCCCGGCCGGGACTGAGCCAGTTTCTGTTCTACGGTTTTCAAACTGTGATCACCGGCGGTGAGCTCTTTAAAGGGGTCTGGCAATCCATTCCCCGGCACACGGCTCGTTATCGGCTGTCCTGGTTTCCGGTGGAGAATTTTTCGCTATGGGCCATGGTCAGCTATCTGTCCTCAGCGGAATGGGTCGATTACCGGGGTATTGACGGGCAAGTCTGCCTGCTATCGACGAACGCCCAGGTGACCTACGCGTCACGGGTGGCGAGCTCGACCATCCTGGACCTCCAGGTGCAGAAGTGGTTCTGGCATCGGCAACTGAAGGGTACCCTGCTGTTTCGGAACGTCGGGAATCGGCATTATCGTTACCATCCCCTCGGAGCCTCCTTCGATCTGAGCTTCTACATCCGGCTCCAGTTCCACTTCAATGCCCATCCGCCTCACGCGGGAACGTCCGGCATCAGGGGCCGGCAATAAGTTGTAGTGCCACCCCTGACGGCGTACGAAATTCGACCGATGCGAGCTATTAAAGTACTCCTCCTCATACCCCTGTGCCTCAACTTTGTCACCGGTCAGGCAGCGCAGGCCGCGTCCTATCCCCAGCGCGTGGCCCAGGGCCTGAAGGTCACCGTCCAGGCGCCGCAGCTGCGGGCTTTCTGGGCCGTTACCGGTCTGGGTGTGCTGGTATCCCTGCCACTCGATCAAGCCACCCAGCGGTTTGCGACTCGCCAGGGGCTGATGCCGGAATCCCTGGCAAGGGTCGCCTATCAATGGGGCGGTGGCTGGTCAGAGATCGGTATCCTGCCCGGTATTCTTGTGGCCGAAGCCCTCCGCGGGTCGCCCCGGGCCGAGATTGGCCAGCGCCTGGAATTCGCCTTCACAAGTCTGGTGGTGGTCGGCATCAGCACCGAGATCATCAAGGCGGTCGTCGGTCGTCCGCGGCCGGACAAGAATGCGCGAACGTCCTTTCCCTATGGGCACTCCTTCCCTTCGGGGCACGCGTCCGCTACCTTCGCGATTGCCGAGGTGATCCGGACCCTTTACGGCAACGGCCCGGGAGCGGTCTTCTACACTCTAGCCGCGCTCACCGGCATCAGCCGCATCCACGACAACAAGCACTACCTCTCCGACGTGGTGGCCGGCGCCGGGCTGGGCCTGGGACTCGTCCGGGGCTTTGCCCTGGCGCAAGGCCTGAGCCGCCGGGGATTCAGCACGTACATGCAGCTATTGCCCGCAGGGGTCGGCTTCGTGCTACAGTGGGATCTCGCGCGGCAAAATCCGGCCGCATCAAGTCGCTAGCCAACCAAGGAGGAGACAACCATGCCACAACCCGACGTCAACTATCTGGCCCTGCTGGTGGCCACCGTCATCGCCTTTGCCCTGGGGGCCCTGTGGTACTCGAACCTCATGTTTGCCAAGCCGTGGCTGGCCGCCCAGGAGCTCACCGAGGCGGAGCTCAAGGTGCGGCAGGAGGGCAAATCCATGCTCCTGATGTTCGGCCTCACCTTCCTGGCCTGGCTGGTCACCGGTTATGTTCTGGCCCACATGGTGGACTACACCGGCGCCACCACGTGGATGGACGGGATGCAGACGGCCTTCTGGCTCTGGCTGGGGTTCGTGGTCACGGCAGCGCTGATCCACGGCCTGTTCGAGTACCGCGACGTGCGCCTGTACGCCGTCAACCTGGGCTACCACCTCGTGGCCCTGCTCATCATGGGGGCCATCCTGGCCGCGTGGGCTTGAGCTCAATCTGACGCTGTAGCGCGGGGCGCTGCGGCTCAAGCGCGGCCGCGGTGGATCGTCCAGCGGTCCACCACCTGCCCGCCATGCACCACCGAATAGCCGTCGAACAGCGGCGCGGCCAGGCAGGCGTGATTGGGCAGGATGCGCAGGCGGTCGCCCACCGACAGGTCGGCCACGTCCTCAGGGCTGTCGCCGGCGATGATGCCGTGCTCCTGCGTGACGGAAACCACGCGCAGCGCCGGGTGGAGCGCCGGAGGATCCGCGCCGGCATAGACCGCCCCTCTGCTGGGGCGGGCGTCCAGATGCACGGGGCCGGGATCGTGCGAGAGGGCCAGGGCGCCGGCATCCACCACCACCTGGCCGCGCCCCGGCTGTTTTGACACCACCGTGGTGAGCACCGCTACGGCACAGTCCTCTAAAACACAGCTGCCCAGCGCCAGCTGGGTGCCATCGTAAAAGA
This sequence comes from Candidatus Neomarinimicrobiota bacterium, assembly GCA_022560655.1. Classification (NCBI taxonomy): domain Bacteria; kingdom Pseudomonadati; phylum Fidelibacterota; species Fidelibacterota bacterium. Next base: position 6,834 of record JADFSS010000056.1, on the reverse strand, counting down.
CATAGTTGCCGGGGCGCGCCTCGTCCACGCCCTCGAGATAGTCCACCGCTGACATGGCCGGCGTGGCGCCCACGCTGACGGCCGGAACAGTGATGTCCGCCGCCCGGAGCCGCCGGGCGAAGGAGACCATCACATCCCGCTCATGGGCGGCGATCCGGCGCAGCTCCGCCGCCGATCCCGCGCGGTAGGCCTGCCCGGCATGGGTAAGGATGCCGTCGAACGTGAGGCTGCCGGCCGCGTGGAGCGTTCTGGCCAGCTGCAGGGCCGCGTCCGAGGCGGGATCGACGCCGGCGCGGTGGTTGCCGCAGTCCACCTTCAGCCAAATGTGGACGGTCTGGCCACGCTCCTGCGCCGCCGTATCCAGGGCGTGGGCCACCGCCGGATCGTCCAGCGTCAGCCGGAGGGTGATCTCCCCGGCCAGCTCGAGGGCAGCAGCGAACTTGCCCTGGTCCAGGGGATAGGCGTGGGTGATATCGTCGAACCCGGCGGCGGCAAAGGCGCGCGCTTCGGCCAGGGTGGCCACCGTGATGCCGCGGGCACCCCGCTCGCGCTGGAGGCGGGCGATCTCAACACACTTGTGGGTCTTGATGTGGGGCCGCAGCGCCACGCCCAGCGCGCTGGCCTTTTCCGCCATGCGGTCGATATTGCGCTGGAGGACGTCCCGGTCCAGGAGCAGCGCCGGGGTGGGGAGGTCGGGATAGAGCATGGGCTCAGGATTCGAATGCGCTGCGGGGAAGGCCGGGCTGACGGATGATAGACATCAGCGTACCGACACGCAGCTCCTTGTGGGCCGGTACAGGAACCGTCGTTGTTCCCTGGGCCAACTGCGCCTGCATCACGATGTGGCTGCCTCGCCTGCGTACCTCAATAAAACCGTGCAGCGCCAGGATTGTGCACACCTCCTGCCCGAGAGCCGGCGCAGTCTAGCCAACCGGGATTTCGAGCTGGGTCACGTAGACCTCAGCCCGCATCCGGCGACTCTGTTCCTCCGGTGGCGCCGTCTCAAAAAATAGCTCCAGGGCCTCCTGCAAGTTGGCGCGGGCCTCCTCGATGGACTGGCCCTGGCTGGCAATGTCCAGTTGGGGACAGAGGGCCACGAAGCCGTCGCCCTCCCGCTCAATGATGGCCGTCAGTTTGTGGGTCATTGCTTTCCTCGATTTGCTAGCGGCCAAAATAGGACCGCCCCATCCCCGAACAAATGCAATTCCGTCAGCATCTCAATTTGACCGGGGCCGCAGCGCCACGCCCAGCGCAGCCCCCCGGTCCGCCATGCGGTCGATATTGCACTGGAGGACATCCCGGTTCAGGAGCAGCGCAGGGGTGAAAAGTTTTGGGAAAAGCATGGCTGAAGTTACGGGCGGGCAGTGGTCACTTGGGCCGCCGCCGTGGGCGGCGTGGGGTCACTTGTAGTATTGACCGTTGATCCAGTCTGCTACAGGTTCTGGTTAGATGGCCTCGTTTTCTTCAGCCTTTTTCACGATTTGGGGTGCTGGTTTTTCCCAGCGCTTTAAGTGTTGCAGAATCCCCTGATAATATTCGATTACCGTTTTTTCGATAATTGCCACAATTCCTTTACGACTCTCAAATTTGCGCCCTAGATACTTAAGGTAAAGAATGCTAAAACCCTTTATTTCACGAGAGCCTATACTTTCTGCCGCCATATCAAGATCACCGACATGAACTCGCAGAGGGTCTTTGACAAATTTTAGATGGATTTCAATAAGTAGATCGGGAGCCAGATGAGCGAAAAGCTGGGGGTTTTTCTTTTCTGCTTGACGTAGTTGATTTCTAATCCAGGATATCTGTCCTCGTGTTTTCTTGTCTTGCGGAGCACTAAGTGTAGAAGACATTTCTATATTTTTTCTATCGAAGTATGCGCGAATTTGCAGGGGTGATGCTGTGCCTTCGATATGGAGACTGGATTCCAGAAGCTTTTTCGAAACTAGTTTCTTTTTTTCATAATTAATACGGTCAGATAAGTCGCTCTTGAACTTGCGCTGGCCAGAACGAACAAGTAAACCCAGTTCTCTACTTAGGATCAGGGCGATATCTCGTTCTTCTTGCAACCAGCTAGATACTGTTTCTTCGACAAATGAATCCGTCAATTTAAGAGCGGTGCCGGCGTTAGCCTTTTGAGTTAATTCTACCCAGCCAGGTTTCATCTGAGTAAATCCAAGTATGCCTGAATTGCCTGATTCAAAGTACTCAACTACTTCTCGCATGATCTCTACCTGGTCGGCACTGGCTATATTATTTTCATTTTCGGTAAGCAGGATGTGTGCAATAGTCAGCAGATAGGACCACGAAATGTGGTAGGTTGACACATATTTCGGAGTCTTGATATTAATGGGAGATTGTGTTGGAAATGAAACGAACTGATTGGAGATGGTTAGTAGTTTAGGAATGCCATATTCCTTTGCAATATTCACGTAGTGCTGAATTTGTTCGCTATCTAATTCAACATGCTTGTTCTTTACCTCAATTAGGACTGCATCGATGATCGTATTTGCCCTGATCACGAGGATAAGGCCATCAATACGTTTCTTATCGAAAAGTAAAAATTCTGCCTCAGTATAGATCAGAATTCGGTTGCTGCGGCTCAGGCCAATTGTCTGGAAAATGTGATTTCGAAATTCTTTGACTAGACGAAGAGCAGAGAGGAAAATCGACGCAAGCGCCAGTTCATCACCAGGCTTATGGAAGGGTATCAAACGAGCTGGTTGGAGGTTGAGTTCTTGACCGGCAAGCAGAAGTGAGTCAAGTGCTGAAAGTGAGAGTCCAATAAGTTTTGTCGGCTTTCTACTCATGTTTCTCCTCCCAATTCTTGATGAGCCCAGCCCCCAAGTTTTGGACGGCATGATCGCGGTAAGTCAACTCCTGCTCCCCGTGATCCTCGCATTGCCAGACTACTTCTGTACATAAACATGAATGTGCGTTCAATCCAATATAAGGCGCGCTAGATGTGGCAACCAACAGATTACGAACGCTGGATAATCCCAGATGTTAGAGCTGGATGGAGAGCATGATTTGTCGTGCGCGTGCCCCAGCTGCGGCGGCCGCCTCCTCGCCTCTCGCCCTTCGCCCCTCTAGCGCCACCCCCTCCCCGCGTCGCTCCCCAGCCTTGCCGCCCGCTACCGGCGCCCCCTACCTTCCCCGCCATGCTCGAGCAGCGCCAGCCTTACCCCCCCGACGTCCGCGAAGAGGCTTTCGATCTCCACGTCTCCGGCTTTAACCGCCGCCAGATTCTCGCCCGGCTCCGTGACCGCCACGGCGCTGCCGCCCCGTCCGAGTCCACCCTCAAGCGCTGGGCTCTGCAGGATCATTGGACCGCCCGCCGCGCTCGCATCCGCTCCCTTTCCCGCAGTCACGATGACGACCAGCGCGCCCTGGTCGGCACCCGCATGACCGGCGAGCTCCTCAACATCCGTCGGCTGGCGGTGGAGGCGGCTCAGGACCTGCCTTTCAGCTCCGCCGAGGGAGCACTCTTCGCTCTGGCTGCTTTGGAGCGCATCATCGACCGCCACGAAGTCCGTCTGGTGGAGCAGCACTACCGCGACCGCTTCCATTTCGCCCTGGGCCTCGCCGGCCCCTACGGCCCCGTTTTCTCCCGCCAGGGCGCCCCAGAGGGTGACCCCCTCCCCCCCGGTCCAGGGTCACCCTCCCCGTCAGAAGAGGTGACCCAAACATGGCCCAAAGACGACCCATCTGCGAACCCCTCAAGCGCCCCAAGGACGCGGTCAGGCCGGGATGAATAGCACTGCCTTCAGAGACCACATCTCCGCCAACCCCACCGGCCCCTTCAAGCCCCGGCGTGACGAGCTCACTAAACGATTCTTCTTTACAATGACATGTCGCGGGTGTACATTTATACAAAGGTTTCCGCATATGACGATAGACGCGCCGGTCGGGCGCAGGGCACCAGGCGTGCTGTATTCAGGTGGTGGTTTCGCCGCCGGGAACCGCTCGGCCGCCTGCGCCGCAGGGGGGCCAAACTCCTCAACCAGGGGGTAGCGATATGAGCAGAATCGATCCGCTGTTCGGCGCCCAAATTGAAGGCACCGAAGCGCGCTACGAGGGTCGCAGTGCCGGGCAGAATCAACGCCAGGCCGACATGAAGCTGGGCGGGGACTGGCGCAAGGTGGAAACTCCCCAGCGCGTTTTGCACCGCATGGCAGCCTTGGGACTCAACCAATTGGCGGGCTCCGTGATGGGCGCGGAGTCGGTGACCCAGGGTGTGGACTCTGCGGTTCGCGTGGGAGCGAAGGTGAGCCTCCTGGAGCGCATCATGGAGGAGAACGACCTGCTCTCGGTTCGGTTCCTGCACCGAGGCAGCAGCTTAGCCCGGTCGGTGGGACGCGTGCTGATCCGCCGCCGGGGGCGCACCATTGGGTTCGGCACCGGTTTCCTGGTCTCACCGCAGCTGATGATGACCAACCATCACGTTCTGGATACGGCCGGCAGCGCGGCGGAGAGCCGCATCGAATTTGATTTCTACGAGCGCCGTGGCGGCCAGACAGGCCCCACCGTATTGTTCGATCTGGAACCGGAAAATTTTTTCCTGACCAGCAAGCCCCTGGATTTCACCCTGATTGCCGTGGCCGCCCGGGCCGAGGGTGGTCAGCAGCGAGCTGCACGGGGATGGATTCCACTCATCGCCGAATCGGGTAAAGCCCTGGTGGGCGAGCCGGTGAACATTATTCAGCATCCCGGCGGCGCGCCCCAACAAATTGCGCTCAGAAACAATCAAATCGTCGACCGGGTGGAGGACTATCTGCACTATGTGGCCGATACGGAGCCGGGCTCCTCGGGATCGCCCGTATTCAGCATGCAATGGGAGCTGGCCGCGCTACACCACTCGGGCGTACCTGAGCGCGATGATCGGGGCAGGATACTGTTGCGCGACCAATCGGTTTGGGATGGCAGCCGCGACTCACAGGATCGCATCGCATGGAAGGCCAACGAAGGTGTGCGGATCAGCAGTATCGTACGCGCCGTGCAGGCAGCCCTGGTCGACCGGCCGGCCCGAGATCTGGGGCTGTTTGAGGAGGCCCTCGGCCCGGCCCCCAGCGAGCGGACACCACCGGCACCCGTTTACGTAGCGCCCTCGGCGGCTACCCGGATTGAGACTTTTGAGCAGGCCATGGCCCTGGATGATGCGACCCTGGATAGCCTGAGCCCTGAGGCAACCGCCGCCATCTTGGCGCAACTCGAGGACCCGGCCTTTGATCTCTCCCTGGACGAGGCACATCGCGGCACGTGGCTGGTGGCTGAGGGTGACTCTTGGTTCGACTACAGCATCGGCGGTTTCGATATCATCGATTACCTGAAATGGCACCATGGGTATCGCATCAAGAACATTTCGCAAGCCGGTGATACGCTGGACAACATGGCCTGGGGCACAGAATATGACCGCAACTGGAACCCTAAGCCGCCACCGCTGGATGAAACGCTTGAGGCGGTGCGAAAATATAGGCCCTCCATTGTGCTACTTTCAGGAGGGGGCAACGATATTGCCGGCCCGGAATTCTTGAGCCTGCTCAACCACAAGCAGTCGGGCCAGCAACAACCGTTGCGGCAGCCCTTCACGGACTTTGTGCTAAAGACCTATTTCCTGAAAGCCTATGAGAAGATTATTGACAGCATCTGGAAAATTGATCGTAAGATCGAGATTATCACTCACGGCTATGGCTACGGTCTGCCCAACGGACTCGGTGCGATCCGCATTCTGGGGCATGCGTTCGTGGGACCCTGGCTCCGCCCGGCCCTCTCCGCCAAGGGCTATTTCCTGAAGCAGGAACGGCGTGCAATCGTCCGGGAGGTGATGGACGGGTTCAACGAGATGCTGGCAGCGCTGGCCGCCGGTGACAATCGAATCCACTATATTGACCTGCGTGGTGAGATCAAAGAATCGGAATGGGAAAACGAGCTGCACCTGAGCAATAGCGGCTACCGGCGCATGGCGCGTAAGTTCGATGCCAAGATCCGTTCCATCCTGGCATAATCCACTCCCTGAACGCGCCTCCTGCGGGATGATCACTGTCCCTGACAACCGACAGCGACCCGGGTTTATGATTGCCCCCCAGCGACTTGGGGCGGCCGGCAGCATTCCGTCCAAAGGAGCTACTTCCTCTTCCAAGACCACTTTTCCCGGGGGGCTGGCCGGGGCCGCTCCATGGCTGAGAAGAGCGGCCAGCTGTGGGCGTATCCCGACTGCGGGCGAAAGCGACCTCACCCTGCTGTTAGCCACCGTCTCCCGATGGATCGGGACAAGTTGCGGCGGGACAGGGGCATCTTGATGGATTGGGTGTACGCCTGGGTCACTAAGCGTGCGAGGTAGCTGCCGGCAGGATCATCCCGGCCACTTTGATCGCGGCCATTCCAGACTATCTGATGATTGCCTGCCGGAAACTTATCACCCCACGGACACCGCTCCGGGCATGAAGGCACCCGCTATCAGCACCTAATTTTCAGCCAGCCGAATTCGCCGGCCACCTTGCCATTGATAGTGTGCTGGAGCGAGCATCCGGTGCCTGCTCTTCCTCCCCATCAAGCGCTTACCAGTCACACAGCTTCGACGATTCCATTATGATCATTTTCCCGTTGGGTTGTGCTACTTTCATCAATAAAATTTTAAAATAACGCTTGACTCTGTACCACAGTCCAGACTGTACATTTGGCAGGAGGATAATCATGAATACTACTTTTTCAATAGGAAAATTGGCTAAGCGAGCGCAGGTGAATATTGATACCATCCGCTTTTACGAGCGCAAGGGACTACTGCCTGAGCCTGAGCGTCGGGCATCGGGATACCGTGTTTACAAGGCCGTTACGGTC
>JADFSS010000055.1 GCA_022560655.1 Candidatus Neomarinimicrobiota bacterium | reverse complement strand
GCAGGGCAGCCCCTCTCCATCGGACTGGTGGGGAACGCCGCAGAGATATTCCCCGCCATGGTGAGCCAGGGGGCCATCCCCGACATGGTCTCCGACCAGACCCCGGCCCACGATCTGGGGGCCTATGTGCCCATCGGCGATCTGGACGAGCTCGACGCCCTCCGGCGGAGCGATCTGGCCGGCTATCACCAGCGCTCCCTCGATTCCATCGCCCAACATGTGGAGGCCATCCTGGCCATGCAACAACAGGGCGCGGTGACTTTCGACTACGGCAACAACCTCCGGGCGCAGGCCGAAGTGGCGGGGCTCACGGTCCGGGACAGCGCCGGGGAATACCTCTATCCCGGATTCGTGCCGGCCTACATCCGGCCCCTGTTCAGCCGGGGTATGGGTCCCTTCCGCTGGGCGGCCCTGTCCGGCGATCCCCAGGATATCCACACTATCGACGCCGCGCTGCTCAAGCTTTTCCCCGATGACGAGGGTCTCCAGCGCTGGCTCCGCTTGGCCGCCGAAAAGGTGCCCTTTCTCGGTCTGCCAAGTCGCATCTGTTGGCTCGGCTACGGCGACCGGGCCCTGTTCGGCGAGACCATCAACGGCCTGATTGCCGACGGCAAGGTGAGCGCCCCTATCGTCATCGGCCGGGACCATCTCGACACCGGCTCCGTCGCTTCCCCGGACCGCGAGACCGAAGGCATGCTGGACGGTTCCGATGCCATTGCGGATTGGCCCCTGCTCAATTTCGCCCTGAACACCGCAGCCGGTGCCTCCTGGGTGTCGTTCCACCACGGGGGCGGTGTGGGTATGGGCAATGCCCTGCACGCCGGCATGGTGATCGTGGCCGACGGCACCCCCGAGCGGGCCGAGCGCCTGAACCGGGTGCTCACCGTCGATCCCGGCATCGGGGTGGCCCGTCACGCCCTGTCCGGCTATGACGAGGCCCACGAAACCGTGGCCAGCGGGGGCATCCGGCTGCCGTGAGCCTGGACGCTGATCTCCTGGTGGTCAACGCCACGGAGGTGGTGACCTGCGCGGGCTTTTCCCGGCAACCGGCACGGGGTGACCAGCAGGGTCAATTGGGGCTCGTGGCCGACGGCGCAGTCGCCGTTGGCGGCGGCCGGATTCTGGCCGTAGGGAAAAGCGACGACCTGCGGGCCGCCTATCACCTGCCTGCGGCCCAGGTCATCGACGCCCGGGGCGGCGTGGTGCTGCCCGGCTTTGTGGACCCGCACACGCACCTGGTATTCGCCGGCGACAGAGCCGCCGAGTGGGAAGCCCGCATGCAGGGTAAGCCCTATCTGGACATCCTGCGGGCAGGGGACGGCATCTTCACAACGGTCAAAGCAACCCGCGCGGCTACCTTCGACCAACTGCTGCGGGCGGCCCGGCGGTGGGCCCGCCTGTGCCTGACCCTGGGCACCACCACCCTCGAGATCAAGAGCGGCTACGGGTTGGACCGTGACCACGAGATCAAACAGCTGGAGGTGATACAAGCGCTCGCGGAGGAGGGGCCTGCGACGGTGGTGGCTACCTATCTCGGCGCCCACGTTGTGCCGCCGGAATTCGAACACCAGCGGGAAGCGTACCTCACGCTGGTGGAACAGACCGCGGCAGAGATTCGCCACCGCCAGCTGGCCGCCTACTTCGACGTCTTCTGCGAGGACGGCGCCTTCACCCTGGCCGAGACCGAGCGCCTGCTGACCCACGCCAGGATGCTGGGCTTCGGCCTGAAGGTCCACGCCGAGCAGTTCACCGCCAGCGGAGCTGCCGCCCTGGGCGCGCGCCTGGGGGCGGTGTCGGTGGACCACCTGGAGCAAGTGAACGCCAACCACCGGGCCGCCCTGGCCGCAGCCGACCCTCCGCCCTTGGCCGTCCTGTTGCCCGGCGTGAACTTCCACCTGGCCCAAAGCGACACCGCCCCGGCCCGGGATCTCATGGCGGCGGGCGTTCCCGTGGCCCTGGCCACCGATTTCAACCCCGGCTCAGCCTTCTCTCCCTCCATGCCCATGATCATCGCCCTGGCCACCCGCATGCTGGGCATGACCGTTGCGGAAGCCATTGTGGCCGCCACCATCAACGCTGCCCACGCAATCGGTTTGGGCGGGGAAACCGGCAGCCTGGAAGCGGGCAAGCGCGCCGACATGCTCATCTGCGAGCTGCCCGACCATGTCTGGCTGGGCTACAGTTTCGGGTGGAACCCGGTGAAGCGGGTCATCGCCGGAGGTCGGATTGTCGTGGGGCCGGACGCGCAGGCGCCAGCGCCTGACTAAACGCCCCGAGACCCATGCTGCCAGCACAAAGGCCCCGTATCAAAATCTGCTGCATCGGCAGCCTGGAAGAGGCCCGGCTGGCCGTCGCCTACGGTGCGTCGGCCCTGGGTCTGGTATCCGAGATGCCCGGCGGTCCGGGCGTCATACCCGAGGAGCTCATCACCCGTATCGCGGCCCGCGTGCCGCCGGCTGTCTCCACCTTCCTGCTCACCAGCCACCAGGATGCAGGGGCCATCATCGCTCAGCAACGGGCCTGCCGCACCTCCACCATCCAGCTCTGCGACCGGCTGCCGCTGGATGATGTCCGCCGATTGCGCGCTGCGCTGCCAGGCATAGCGCTGGTGCAGGTCGTCCACATCACGGGCGCGGAGGCCGTGGAGGAAGCTGTGAAGGTGACGCCCCAGGTACACGGCCTGCTGCTGGACTCCGGCAACCGCTCACTGCCCGTGAAGGAGCTGGGCGGCACGGGCCGCACCCACGACTGGGACATCAGCCGGCGCATTCGGGAGGCCGTGGACGTGCCCGTATTCCTTGCCGGCGGGCTGAACCCAAAAAACGTTCGCGACGCCATCGACACCGTCAGCCCGTTTGGCGTGGACGTGTGCAGCGGCGTCCGGTCCTCGGGCGCTCTTGACGAGACCAAGCTGGCCGCCTTCTTCAGGCAGGTCGCCGGTGCCGAGCTTGCCCACTAGCGGGTAGCTGGCAACTGCTAGGTGACATTCCGGCCTGAATCACTTGTGATCGAACCTCGAACCAGCGAACGTAGCTGCGCCACACAAAACCTATGTTGTGAGGAAATGGTATGACGCAGACAACATTGACGGATAACAGGTACGGCCCGGGCGTAAAGCAGCTTTTGAGGCCTGAGCTGGACCCCTCCCCACGGCGGGTGCGGGTCGTTTTCGGTGGCGAAACCATCGCCGACAGCAAGCAGGTCCTCCTGGTGCGCGAGCCGCGGCGCACGCCCATCTATGTCTTTCCCCGGGATGACGTCCGGCTGGACCTGCTGGCACCTAGCCCCCACCGCGCTCCCCGTGGCCACCTCGGCAAGGCCGCCTTCTGGAATGTGCGTGTGGGCGACCGCGTGGCCGAAAATGCCGCCTGGGCCATCCCCGCGCCACCGGCCGAACTTGCCGCCATCGCCGACCATGTGGCCTTTGACTGGGGCAGCATGGACGCCTGGTACGAGGAGGCCGAGGAGGTCTTCGTCCATCCCCGCGACCCCTACCATCGTGTGGACGTGCTGCAAAGCGACCGTCACGTGCAGGTTATCGTGGGCGGCGAAACCGTCGCGGAGACCCACCGCCCCCGCCTGCTGTTTGAGACGGGTCTGCCCACCCGTTACTACATCCCCCCAGACGATGTCCGCATGGACCTGCTGCAACCCACCGACACCACCACCCGGTGTCCCTACAAAGGCGTCGCTTCCTACTGGTCTGTCAACGCTGGCGGGAAGGTCGCAAAGGACCTGGTCTGGGGCTACAAGGACCCTGTCCCGGAGTGCCCCAAGATCAAGGGCTGGCTCTGTTTTTTCAACGAGAGAGTGGACCGCATCATCGTCGACGGCGAGGTGCAGCCCGTGCCCAAAACGCCGTGGTCATAATGCCCGGGCAATTTGTTGCTATTGCGAGCGCGATGTGAAGGCGCCCTCGGCGGAGCCCTCCTGATCCGTTAGCTTTTTCTGCCGGCAACACCCACCTACCCCTCCATCAGCCCCATAAACTGATCGAACAGGTAGCGCGCATCGTGGGGCCCCGGGCTGCCTTCCGGGTGGTACTGCACCGAGTAGGCCGGCAGCTGCTCGCAGCGCAGCCCCTCCACCGTGTCATCGTTCAGGTTCACGTGGGTCACCCGGGCCACCGCCCCGTCCAGCGAGTCCGCCGCCACCGCGAAGCCGTGGTTCTGGCTGGTGATCTCCACCTTGCCCGTTTCCAGGTTCTTCACCGGGTGGTTGGTGCCCCGGTGGCCATAGGGCAGCTTATAGGTCTTGGCCCCCAGCGCCAGGGCCAGGATCTGGTGCCCCAGGCAGATGCCGAAGATGGGCACCTGCCCCAAAAGTTCCTGTACGGCCTCGATGGCCGGCTTCACCGGCGCCGGATCGCCGGGGCCATTGGACAGGAGCACACCATCGGGCTTCAGGGCCAGCACCTCCCTGGCCGGCGTGTGGGCGGGCACCACCGTCACCGCGCAGCCGGCCCCCGGGCCGCCGTGCTCCGTCAGCAGGCGCAGGATGTTCCACTTGATGCCGAAGTCATAGGCCACCACCTTGAAACGCCCCTCCCCCCGGCCCCAGACATAGGGCTCGGCAGTGCTGACGGTGGCGGCCAGGTTCAGGCCCGACATGTCCGGCACCGCCCCCAGCTTGGTTTTCAGTTTGTCTGGGTCGGTTTCCGTGCTGGAGATGATGCCGTTCATGGCCCCCTCGCTGCGCACCATGCGGGTCAGCATCCGAGTGTCAATGCCCTGGATGCCCACAATGCCCGCATCGGCCAGGTAGCGGTCCAGCGGCTGGGTCGAGCGCCAGTTGGAGGGCGTCGTCTCGCCCTTGCGGACGATAAACCCCGCCACCTGAATGCGGTGCGACTCCACGTCGTCGGGATTGATGCCGGTGTTGCCGATGTGGGGGTAGGTCATGGTCACCAGCTGGCCGGCGTAGGAAGGGTCGGTGAGCACCTCCTGGTACCCGGTCATGCCGGTGTTGAAGCAGACCTCGCCGCCTGCTTCGCCGATGGCACCATACGCCGTGCCGTGAAAAACCGCCCCGTTAGCCAGTAGCAGTGTGGCCGGCTCTCCGAACGTCAGCACGCGGGACCGCCCGGCACGCTGGAGGGAGCCCATCTGCGCAGCTGCAACTGCACGCCGGGAATCGTAATTTCACTGCTCACCAGACAGTCCCGACACCACTGATACCACCTCCCCGAGACACATGCTGCGCGAAGCCACCACCTCCATCACCGATTTTCTCCTGGGTCTTGAGGCTCTGACGCTCCTCGCCCTCCTTGGTCTGGCCACCGCTCCCTTCCCCGGTAGAACGTACTGGCTCTTGACGATGGCGCTGTTGGGGGTGGGAGCTATGCTCGGCGGGCTGGCTCATGGCTTGGCGCGGCCACGGCTCTTCACGCCCATGTATCTCCTGCTGGCTCTGCTCATCGCCACGTTTGTCCTGGCCGTACTCGCCGATGCCCTCAGCCAGGAGCTCCCGCTCTGGGCGTGGTGGCTGGCGGGGGGCCTGGCCCTGCTGCTGCTGGCCGCGGCCCTGTCTCGCGCCGCCGTCAAGCTGCTCGTCACCACCGCCGCCGTTGGCCTCGCATTGATCGGGGCCATATATCTTTGGTTGTTTTTTGGACGGGACTTGCCGGGAGCAGGGTTTCTTGCGGCCGGCTTCGCCTTGAGTGCGGCCGGCGGAGCACTCATGCTAAAAAAAGTGGGCCTCACCGCCATTTGGAGCTTTGATCACAACGGTCTCTACCACCTGATTCAGATGGTGAGCCTGCTGCTGTTTTACGTCGGATTGATCCAGCGGGGGTAGAGCGCATCTGCCGAGGCAGGCGCGGCTAGCCCGCAGCCAGGGGCCTGCCCTTGCCGTCAATGCTGCCGGCTGCAACCTCAACCCGCTCCTCAGGATGGATGTACTGCCCGATGACGGCGTTCACCTGGTCAAGCGCCAAGGCATCGATTTTGCCCGGATATTCATCCAGATAGCTGATCTCCTTGCCGCGCTCCAGGATATCCAGAATGGCTGCCGCCATGCCCGAAGTCGTCGCCAGACCTACCTTGTAGCTGCCTTTGATAGTGGTTTTTTTCACCCGCAGCTCATCCTCGGTAATCCCCTCCCGGACCCAGCTATTGAATTGGGTCATGACAGCTGCCCTGCCGCGTGCCAGCAGTTCGGGGGCAAAGCTGCCGTGGATGGACCAGTACCCGTCCTTGCCGTCATCGGCGCCGCCGAGGGTTGAGCCGATCCCGTAGGTGAGCCCATCATTATCCCTGAGAGTGGCCATCAGCCGGGCGGAAAAGTTGCCACCCAGCACATAGGTGCCCATACTCAGCGGCATGAAGTCGGCATGCTCCCGGTCGATGCCGATGGTCCCGCCCAGCAGCAGATCAACACTGGTTTTGTCGGCCATGGAGACAATCTCCTCCCTGGGCGAGCCGTCGCCCGCCGGCGCGCCTTTTGGCAGCGCCGGGATACTCGTGGCCACTTCTTGCCACGGCCCCAGGTGCCGGCCGAGGTTGTCCTCCAGAACCTCCCGCTCTATGTCGCCGGTGGCCACCACCAGCACACTTCCCAGGCCGTAGTGCTGAAGATGAAACCGCTGTAGATCGGCAGGCGTGATATGCTCAATATCTCCCCGTTGCTCATCCACGGGCGGCACATGATTGGGGTGGCCCGCCGGATAGAGGAGCCGACTGAAGCTGGCACCGGCCCGGTAATCGGTGCTCTCGCTGCGCCGCTTCAGCAGTCCCACCAGCCGCTTTTGCAGCGACTCCAGGTCGCTTGCATGGAAGGCCGGTTCGCGCAGCTGCTCTGAGAGCAACTTGACGATCAGGGGTACGTCGGCTTGCAGGCAGCGGGCGGAAAAACTAACCCGGTAGTCATCGGAACTGAAACTTACTTTGGCGCCGACGGACTCCAGCTGGCCGCTGATCTCGAACTTGTCCTGCCTGAGGGTGCCCTTATCGAGCATGCTGGACACAATGTCCGCCGTGGACCGGTTGGCGGACGGGCTGAAGACATCGCCACCATACAGGCTACCATATAGCGTCACGACATCCTTCACGCCCATGGGCATGGTGACAAGCCTGAGGCCGGGCGCCACTGCCCCGTCGGTCATCCGCTCAGCCAAACCGTGGATTACGCTGCTGCCCAACCCCCCTCCTCGTGGTTGGGTGTCATTGCTGTTCCGAATTCCCGGCGCCGGCAGAGCCATCATCCTGTTCACCTGCCAGGGGCACAAACCAGCCCGTGGTGCTCTGGTCTTCCACCAGAAAACTGGCTGCCACCCGCTGAACAGCGGCGGGCGATACCTTTTCAATGCGCTCAAGATAGGTGGTGAAATAGGTCCAGTCGCCGATGGCGATAGCCTCATTCAATGCCGAGGCGATAGAGTAGGGGCCGTCCCGGCTGAAGGCCACTTCCGCCTTGACTTGGGCTTTGGCCCGGTCCACTTCCACGTCGGTCACACCGTGCTCCTGCACCTTTTCGTATTCGCCCAGAATAACCTGCTCCACTTCCTGATGCTGAGTGTCAGGCGTCAGAAACGCATAGGTTACGAACAGTGCGTTGTCATGCAGCGCGTGGTCCCACGCATAGGCCGACGTCACCAGACCGGCATCCACCAGGGAGCGGTAGAAGCGGCTGGTTTTTCCCACGCCCAGGATATTTTTCAAAACGGAGATGGCATAAACATCGGCGTTCAGCCCCTCCGGGGTCTTGTGAGCAATTCCGATGATTCCCGTCTCCCCCCTCCGCCTGATGACAAATCTGCGGGGCCCTTCCTGCTTAGGCTCGGTGGTGTACACTTCCGGTATCGGTTCAGGTGAAGCGGGATGCCGCCCAAACGAGGACTTGAGCCAGCCCAGCACCTGCTCCGTGTCGAAATCACCGATCACTGTGACGGTGGCGTTGTTGGGCCAGTAATAGGTGTCATAAAACTGGCGCAGCCGCTCGGTGGAAACCCCCTCGATATCCGAGCGCCAGCCAATGGTAGAATGGTGGTAGGGATGCGCCTGGTAGGCGGTGGCCCAGATGTTCTTGTCCAGCGACTCCCAGGGGTCATTCTCGCCCCGCTCGAACTCGTTGCGCACCACCGTCATTTCCGGCTGGCGGTCGTCGTCACGGAGCAGAGCGCCGCGCATCCGATCCGCCTCGATGGTCAACGCTATCTGTAGGTGTTCGCTGGGCAATATCTCGAAATAGTTGGTGCGGTCCATCCAGGTGGTCGCATTGATTTGAGCGCCCACATTTTGCAGCACCGTCCAGATAGAGTTGCCCCGCTCCTTGTTGTAGTCGCTGGAGCCCTTGAACATGAGGTGCTCCAATAGGTGCGTGGAACCCGTATAGCCCACGGCCTCATTGCGGGAGCCCACGCGATAGGTCACCATGAAGGTTGCCACCGGCGCCGAGTGATCCTCCATGAGCAGGACGACCAGCTGGTTGGATGTTAGCCGGTACTCGGTAATTCCGCCCGACGTCTGGACACGCTGAAAACCCTTCACAGTTTGCTTAAGAAGCCTCTTATCTCAAGTAATCCTTTAGCTATCAATGCTCATGCAGCGCTTTTGCGCCGCGGGAATGCCGAGGGCCCAATTTAGGGGTCTGATAGGGTTCACGCTACCGAAGGAACTGAGCAAATCTAATACAATTCCAGGAACCTGAGGCCACTTTTGGATTAAAACATCAGTAGAAGGGATAATAAAAAAATTAATCCGGAGGTGCCGGGGATCACACTTGTTTGTCCTGATCGAGCTTTATTTTGTTCTCGGAGACATGTAGAACCAAAAAAGGTGAAACAACCATGAAATTTTTTACTTCCAATAATTTACGGCTTGCTACCCTTGTGGCGGGCGCGCTTACCATCGGCGCATGTGCCAAACCAGCCGCTGAGGTAACCCCCCTTCCAGAGGCTGTCGCCGCAGAAGTGCCCACTCCCGTCCCGGAGCCTGAACAGGTCGAAGCGCCCGTGACGGCGTCCGCCGAGCCCCGGGTCATTGAGGTTGCCAGTGGCAACCTGCCTGACAGCCCGGACGTCATTCCGCAGTCGGCCTACTCCGGCATCGAGCAGGAGCCCGAAGGGACCCTGCACAGCGACAGCGTCATGTATATGTATATGATCCGGCCCGACGACCACCTGACAAAAATCGCCTGGGAGGAGTATGGCAATCCCAACGAATGGCGCCGCATCTACAGCTGGAACCGGAATCGCATCGGGGACGATCCAAACCTGATCTATCCGTTTCACGAGCTGTCTCTCTACAAGCCCGATAACGAGCTCGGCGGATTCAGTTATGACTATGCCATCCACGTGGTAGCAGAGGGTGAGTCATTGTGGTCCATTGCCGGCTCCAAATATGGCAATGAAGTCGCCTGGTCCGTATTGTTTTGGGACAACGAGGAGCTGCTGGGGGCCAACGCCGGAATGCTGAAGCCCGGCATGGAGCTACGCGTTCGCACCCGCCTATGGGCGGTCAACTAGCCCAGCGAACTGCGGAGCAGCCGCGACATGCACGTCTCTGGAGTCGCTTCAGGGGCGTGTCAGCCGGCTGGCGGCCGACCAACCCTGTGATCAGCCCCGCCGCTTCTGGAGCTTCTGGACCCGCTTCTGGACAGACCTGGTCCCGGGATAATCGGGGTAGTTGTCCAGCACTTTGTGCAGCGTGTCGATGGCCAAGTCAATATTCTTGAGGCGTGACTCATAAATGCCGGCTGCTTCCAGAATGGCCGCCACCGATTTTTCCGCGGCCTCTGGATAGCGCTGGAAAATTTTCAAGTAAAAATCCGCGGCCTTAGGGTACTCCTTGGCGGCCTGCGAGAGCGTGGCCAGCCCCTCCAGAGCGGGGATGCCAGCCTCGGCAGTTTGCCCATAGCCACTCAGAATCTCCTGGTAAACGGCCCGTGCGCCGGCAGTAGAGGCCAGTCGGTTGTGCAGCAGATCCGCGTAGCGGAACAGGCTTACCGTGGCGAGGCTGTCATCGGGATAGCTGTCGGCCAATTTCCGGTACAGCCGGCCGGCCTGGCGGTAGTCCCGTAACTGATCCTGATAGATAACGGCCTGGGCCAACAGGGCGGCGGGGGCTCTCGGATCAGTGGGGAACTCCTGTGCGAATCGGTTGTAGCGGTCAATGGCGCCCTCGTCATCCCGGAGATTGTTCGCCATGACCTCTGCCGTAGCAAATGCGGTTTGCGGCAGGTAACGACTGTACGGATGCAGGCTGCGAATCCTCAGAAAGGTGAGCAGCTCCTTGTGGTACTGCTGTCGGTCGTGATAGGCGGCAGCCATCCAGACCAAAACTTTGTCGGCCTGCAGAATGCCGTGATAAAGGGTCAGGAAGTTTTGGGCCTGCTCGATAAACCAGGCCCGGGCCGTCAGGTTTTCGAGCTGCCGGATGTGGTCAAGATAGTTTAGGTACCGCAGGAACAGGTCCTCGCTCGCATCGACGGAATCGGGATTGAGCGCCACCTGACGGAACAGGTGGCCTATCTCACTGTCCGGATCCAGCTGAATTTCCAGCTCCGTTTTGGCCCGCACCGCCGCCTCTGACTCGGGATAGATAAACAACGTTTTCAGGTAGGATAAAGTCCCCCTGACAGGGTCTTTCTGATCGATATAAGTCGCGGCCAGCAGGTTAAGCGCCTCCGGGACCCTGCCCCGCAGCGCCATCCTGTCCAGGTAGGTGGTAATCTCAAACAGCCGGAACGCGAACAGCTCTTCTGCTGCTCTCCGTGCCTTGCGTCGGCGCCTGAGTCCGACGGTTTCCGGCCGATAATTGACCAGCGCTTCTAGATAGCGGAGCTGCTCCGCATCGATAGCCGAATCAACGTCGGTGAAAATTCCGCCAACTGCCGTCCGCTTCATTTGCTCGTACATGGCTGTGAACCGGTCCTCGCTGGCTGTAATTCCCTCCCTCAACCTATTGAGCGTATTGCGTAGCGAGGCGGTAGTATCGGCATAGATTCGCGCCTTGCCAGTGGTTGCTGCCAAGTGTGTTTGCGTCCGGGCCAGGATGATAAGCAGCGAGTCGATGAGCGCCTGAAGCTCATACTCATGGCGAAAGCTCAGGGCGATGGAGTCGCTCAGCGCTGCCAGCCGCTCCCGGTTCTGCCGGCTTTCCGCGGCCGCCCGGTCATAGCGAATAAATAGCCGTGACAGACTGTCCGCCTGCTGCCCGGTCCACGCCCGCAGGACCCGCAGGGAATCGGTCAGTGAATCGGTGCTTTGAACCAACTGCTGGATCGTGAAGGCGGTGGCTTCCACCCGCTCCTGGGCAAGAAACAGGCTGTCCTGGAGTGTGGCGATGCGCTGCTCATAGACCTGCTCCAGCAGCGAACTCCCGGACGAGCCGCTGGTATCCGGTTGGCCCTGCCCAACGAGCCCTACGCCCGGCAACAGGAGCAGCGATCCCCATACCGAAAACTTGAGGCGGGAAATGGGCAGTAGACTGAAGCCCGGCATCAGGGCTCCGGCACCCTCTCCGTCTGGCACTCGCTGCAATCACACAGCCGCCGGAGGTAGCTGAAGGTGTAGATGCCCGTTGAATGGCCATCGCCCCACACCAATTGCAGCCCATAACGGCCCACCGGCTGCATGCCCACGAGCCGGTCGCCCTGATCGGTGCGCTGTCGCTGAACCGGCGCATAGACGCGCCCCAGCAAATCCGGTTCACCCTTGCAGTTGGCGCAGGGGCACGCGTCCCGCAGCAGAGGAAATGTGAGCATCGACTCGTGTCCATCTTCCCAGGTGATAGCCAGGTAGGCGTCGAAGGCAGCGTAGGTTTTCGGCTGGGTTGAGTCCACGACTCGAAATTAGGGTCGTCATCGACTCAGGGCAACTGCTCGCCACGCACCTCTTGCGATGGAGGGCTACCGGGAGTACCTTGATCGCCAATCGAGGTTCCAATCGCAGATGGATTTGGCCCTGTCATTCATCGTCGCATCGTTGGTGGCCAGCGGGAGTCCCTGTGGACCCGTGGTGATTTCCGAGGTCATGTTTCATCCACTGCTGACCTCGACCCCCGATGAGTTTGTGGAAATCGTCAATCTGTCCGCTGGCGTCATCGACTTGACCGGCTGGCGGCTGGCTGACAGGTTCTCCACAGACGACCTGCTAGGCGCCGACTTGCTGCTTGATCCGGGTCAGGCCGCCGTCATTTTCGAGGGCGACTACGACCCAACCGGCGGCATCTATGCCGCGCTCCTGCCGGCCGGCGCCTTGGTCCTCTCCGTGGATGATCTAGCCATTGGCAACGGCCTGGCCAATGCGGGCGACAGCCTGTTCCTGATAAATGCCTCGGGGGAACGCATCGACAGCATGGGGTGGGCGCACGATATGGACCCAGGCTATTCTCTGGAAAAGATTCTCCTGGAGGATTGCACCCTGGCCGGCAACTGGCGAATCAGCACCCAGCTCCACGGAACACCGGGGAGCAGCAACTCCGTGGCCGGCAACGCGGTGGATTTGGCCCTCGACTCACTGGCCTGGAAGCTGGTGGCCCCGCCACGGGGCTTTAGCATCACCGCCGCTATCTCCAACCGGGGGCTGGAGACGACCCCGGGCGAGCTCTGGGCCGACGGTGCGCTCGTGCAGGACCTGACCCCACTGGCTCCGGGCGAATCCCGGGCGATCGACTTTCGATGGGATGCCCCTGAGGGCCTCTTCGGGCGGGTGAGCCTCACTGTCCTGGTGGCAATCAGCGGCGACTTCGACAACAACAACAATGCCCTTGAAGTGGTGCTGCTCGTCCCCACGCCCCCGCTGGCGCTGGTGGTCAACGAAATCATGTACCTCCCCCTGAGCGGCGACCCGGAGTGGGTGGAAGTGGTCAGCACGGGCGCCGGCACCATCAATCTGGACGGCTGGGGACTGGGCGACGACAACGCCACCACCTCCCTGCCCGGCGGCGTGGTCACTGCCGGTGACTATCTGGTGATCGCCGGGGACTCGGCCGGTGTCTCCAATTGGCCAGCGGAGATCCAGGTGCTCATCGTGCCGGGCTTTCCAGCCCTGAACAACACCGGCGACCGCGTCGTCCTTCTCGATCCCGTCGCCACTTTAATCGATGAGGTAGACTACCGCCTCCTGCCGCTAACCTCCCCAGGCCGCTCCCTGGAGAAAGTGAGCCCCACAGCGCCCTCTCAGGCCGCCTCATCGTGGGTATCGTCGCCGGCGCCGCTAGGGCACACCGCCGGGCAGCCCAATTCGGTGCTGATCAC
This sequence comes from Candidatus Neomarinimicrobiota bacterium, assembly GCA_022560655.1. Classification (NCBI taxonomy): domain Bacteria; kingdom Pseudomonadati; phylum Fidelibacterota; species Fidelibacterota bacterium. Next base: position 1,302 of record JADFSS010000055.1, on the reverse strand, counting down.
CGGCGATGAAGCCCACCTCAGCCTGGAACCCAACCCGCTGCGGCTGAACCAGCCCGAATCGGTCCTGCTGCTCCGCTACGTCACCCCCTTTCTCAGCGCCAACCTGCTGGTGGAAATCTACGACCTGGGCGGCCGCCGCCTGGCCACCCTATTCAATGAGGGGCCGGTGCCCGGCACGGGCGCGGTAACATGGGATGCCCGCAACGTGGACCGGGTACGCTTCAAGACCGGCCAGTACGTACTGCTGTTCAGCGCCAGGGACGCTGCTTCCAGCCGGCGCTGGGAACGCATGCAGCGGCTGGTGCTGGTGAGGTGAGGGCCCCCGGATAAGAAAAAGGGCCGCCTCGTGACGGCCCTTTTGCCTGCATCAATGCCAGGCTTACCGGGGCCTAAATCTGAAATCCGAAACCCACCGTGATAGTTGAAAAGGAACTCGCATCGGGCACGATATCTTTCACGAAAGATTGCCGAAACTTCACGTTGACGGCAAAGGGGATCAGGAGGGGCTTGAAGCGCGCGCCGACCTCCACATGGAACCCGGTGCTCTGAAGGACTTCGTCGGCGAGATCGTCAACCTCCAACGTAGCATTAACATCTCCCAGGAATTCCTCCGCGAAGGCCTTGTCCAGAATCGGGATGGTAGCATGGAAGGCCAGTCCGGCGCCGGCGAATATGTTGAACATGGGGACCTTGAACAGTTTCCGCTGAATCGTCAGGTAACCGGCAGTTCGGACCCAGCCCAGCTCTTCCGAATAGCCCAGCTGCTTGCTGATGGGGTTGTCGATGCTCACCTCAAAGGTGTTAAAGAATAAGTTGGCCCCGGCTTCCAGATCAATGAACGGAAAGAGGTCAATGAACAGGTAGACCCCACCGCCAATGGGGCTGGCCATTGCTGTCCGGGTGAGGGTGATACCCGAAGTGGGAAGGAACAAATCAGTATATGTAGCGCTATCAAAGGAATAGCCGTCCTGCCCAACGGTAAGGCCAAATCCGATGAGGGCGTGGGCCCGCTGGGTGGGAACCAGCATCAATCCGGCTGCGGCGAGGGCCAAAACTGTTTTCTTCATGAGTTCATGTCCTCCAACGTAAGTTTCTGTCCGTGATGACCATCCAATGGCCCTAGCTAGTTTGGTACATTCTCACCGCATGTGCAAGTAAATGATGCCCGCGTTGCAGCCTCCTATTACCCCCGCATGGAAGGCCATCTCCAAGTCGTGGGGACATCCCTTCCATCCCATGTGCAGCTACATGGCCATGTTTCCGCCGCGTATTCCCCACTACTTCATCCAGCGCTTCACCAAC
>JADFSS010000054.1 GCA_022560655.1 Candidatus Neomarinimicrobiota bacterium | reverse complement strand
TTGAAATTGTACCCCTCGCTGGTGTTATCCATGATGAAAGCACCGCTATAGTCACCGCCACTAAAGAGGGTATTTCCGTCCACAACCACACTGTCGTTTAGTATCCTGCCATCGTAAAACGGTCGGCCGTCAGGAAGATTGCGAACCGGGGCCGCTAAGTCGCCGTTTCTCAAATAAATCGCATTCAAATCTTTACTGTATAGAAATTCAAACGTCCCCAGCATGTCCCCGGGAAGTTTCATATCAACCGCTAGGTCTGTTGTCCATACCTGAGGCCATTTAAAATCCGGGACCATGGCATTCAGGAAGAAACTCTGTTTCAAAACCGACCTGCCCTCATAGAGACGGCCTGATCCATCGTCAGTTTCGTGATCAGCCGGAACATCCTCTTCTGCCAGTCCTCCGGCAAACCCGAAAAGATTTGGATTTGGACCTGGATTTGAAATATTATTTCCTATCCAGACAAATGGTAGTCGCCCTGTAAATATTCCCGTGCCTCCTCTGAGCTGGAGAGATCTGTCCCCGTTGACATCCCAGTTAAAACCGACACGGGGTGAAAACAAGGGCGTTGCATCCGGGAGTTTACTCTGATCGATGGTCTCAGGATCACCGTTTTCGTCTAGCAGAATCATAGCTCTCGAGAATGGGTTGTCAACAGGTTCCGTAAAATAAATTGGGCGATCTACACGGAGTCCATATGTTAACTTAATTTGTTCTGACAATTGAAATTCGTCTTGCCCATAAAATGCCAGCTGACCCACGTCAATTTTCTCGCCAACAAACGGACCGGAACCAACTAGCGCATTCAAGTCATAAAATTTTGCGGTGCTATCGGGATTTGTTCGAGCAAAGAAATTATCCACGGATGAAAATGTAGTTGCGCCAAGAAAATCCAAAAAATCGAAGGGAAGGAATCCCCCTGTCAGTATACCCAGATCAGCAGGCGCTAAAAATACACCGTGCCGGAAGAGGTTAAATGAATTAAAGAAGTTGAATCGCTCATAGTTGACGCCACCGGTAAATACGTGCCTTCCGGAGAAATAACTGAGATTATTCGTAAACTGAAAGACATCCTGGTCTAATATATTGTGTATCGAGAACGGTTCATGGCCCACAGTAGTGTAGGTCACGTCCGCTCCGGTTGCGGTGGGTTCCCCGATCTCAATGGTAGGAAAGTCCTTGCTGACGGGTTTACGAAAGTCGCGGAACTTATTATAACTGAAAAAGAAGCGATTGGCAACACTACCGCCGAACACACTGTTTAACTCCAGAGCATATGAATCGAGTTTGTTGTTGATTGCATATCCTGAATTCTGGAATGGTAACGTGAACTCGCTCGGTCCACGGCCTGTACCTAAATAACTGGCGGCAAATGGATGCGGCGGCTTGTCACGCACTGCATCCAGCCTATTATATCTTAGAGTCAGGTTGTGATTAGCACTCACGTTCCAATCTATCTTTAAGATGATCTTGTCGTTTTCCGTTTTGTGGAAATAATTTTCGTACTCTCCAGTATCATATCGATATTCGTCCTTCATGACCCGTCTAATTTCATCCATAGTTGCAGCACTTACGCGTGACTCACCAAACTCCACGTTGCCATCTCGATCAGCCACAAAATTACTGGCGGGATCCTCTCTTCTTTCTCTTTCTATGGTGAAGAAGAAAAACAGTTTATTCTTAGCGATCGGTCCGCTCAAAGTAAATCCGGACTGATTGAACGACAGGTCAGGGTTGGCGATAACCTCGGAACCACTAACCTTGTTACCGACGAAGGCTTCGCTTCTATTAAAACTGTAAACCGACCCTTTTAATTGATTTGTGCCGCTTTTCGTTACTATGTTAATACCCGCACCGGTGAAGCCGCCCTCCCGCACGTCGAAGGGCGCCACCGACACCTGCACCTGTTCAATCGCATCGAAGGGCACCGGCTCGGCGTCGGTCTGGCCGCCCGGCGCCGGGTCGTCCAGGCCAAAGGGATTGTTGAAATAGGAGCCATCCAGGGAGATATTGTTGTACAGCCAGTTGCGCCCGCCAAAGCTGAAATTGCCGTCGCTGCGGGGGTCCAGGCGGGTGATGTCCCGGGTGCTCCGCTTGATGGACGGCATGCGGGCCAGTTCGTCTGGACCCACGTACGTGGCCGCCCCGGTGCGGTCGGCGTTGAACACCGCGTCCACCTCGGCCACCACTTCCACGGCCTCACCTAGAATAGCCTCTTCAACCAGGGCCACGTCGATGGTAGCGGCGCTGCCCAGGTTCAAATAGATATCGCTCTGGGTCTGCGTCTTGTAGCCGATATAGGATACCGTCAGCGTGTAGGGTCCGCCCACCTTCAGATTGAGCAGATTGTAATAGCCCCCCGCCCGGCCGATGGCGCCGTACTGCGTCTGGCTGGGCTCGTGCACCAGCACGATGTTGGCCCCTGCAAGGGCCTCGCCATCTTCGCTGTTAACGATGCCGCCTAGCCCCGCCGTGGTCACCCCTTGAGCCCAGGCCCCTGCCGGGAGCATCAGCATTACCGTAGCCACGGCCGTAATCATTCGCCTGCAATTGATTCGTGACATGAGTCCCTCCTCAAGCTTGTTCCGCTGTGGGATTTGGTGCCTTCCGGCACCGGGATGGGCGTCGGCGTACTTCCTCAAAGACCTGACCTCAGGTGCAAGAAAGAATCCACCGCAAGACAGTTGAATTTTCCTCCCAAGACGCTCTAAATGTAACCCTGCCTGAATGGGGTCACAAGCGAACTTGAGCCCGACGCCGCCAGGGGCCGACGGCCCGGTTCTGGCCGCTGCCTAATGCGCTAGAGGGCCAAGTTTAGGGCCAGGTCGGTGTTCACCACCTCGTTTGTGAGCCAGGTTGTGGCGGGCAGGCCGATCCAGACGGATCAGTATTCGATGGGAATTAGCTCACCAGGGCGCGGCGCGGTTATAAAAGGGCTGATGTCGAAGAGAATCGAAAGGTACGCGCTAGGGCGAAACTCGCGCCCGAGGGGAGCCGGCCGTGCGAATCTGCCAGCCTGCCTAGGAACAAGCGCCGTGCTGAGGTAAAATCATAAGTTTGCCGCCCATGCTAGCGTGGAAAAAACGCGCGGTAGGGCAACACCAGCATCAGCACGACCAGCACCGCCAGCCCGCCGTAGAAGCCGCCCAGTTCACCGGCTCCATGGGTGAGGAACACCCCCGTCACCAGGCCCAGCGCCAGCGGGACGATCCACAAAGTGGCCCAAGCCCAACGGTTGCCGCGACGAAACGGCCCGTATGACACCATCGCCGCGAACAGGGCAAAGCCAAGCATGACCGCGCCTGTCAGCCGCTCCAGCCGCATGAGGTAAATGCCCACCTCCGGGTACGAGCGGTTGAACGTGTCCCACTCCAGCGCCGTGGCACCCTCGAAATCAGATGGGTCCATCCCGGTGGACAGGATGTACACAGCTGACAGGGCTAGCACCATGCCTAAAAGGGTAAGAATGATCCAGGCGTAGGCCGGCGCTGGCCCAGAGGAATCGGATCCGGCGTCAGCCATGGAATTTTCCTCCTAGGCAGGGCTCCAGACGGGGCTAGTCCGGCGAGGAGCCCAGTGCCAGGATGTTGCCCTCCGGGTCGAGGAACCAGGCCGCCTTTGATTCACCCGCGGTAGCCACACCGTTCTCGGTCTTGAGCCCTGGCTGATCGTACTCTTGGAATACCACCCCCTTGGCTCGCAGCTCAGCTACGGCGGCCTCCACGTCGTCCACCTCGAATGAGGCTACAGTATGGTCTGCCCTCGTAGCCCCGCGAGGGTAGAGCAGCAGTTTCGTGCCGCCGCCGCAGGCCAGCATAGTACCCCACTCGTCCTCCGAATCCACCGTGAGGCCCAGGGTCTCCAGATAGAATTTCTTGGCCCGGTCGAGGTCCACCACCGGCAAGGTGGGTACCACTAGGGATTTGCCTAACATGTTCGCTCCTCTCGGATTATGTACCTGGGCTCCAGCGCCGCGGATATGCCGGAAGTTAATCTCTTCGCCCCGGTGGTGCCACTGCTCCCCCCGCCGCCTCCAGCGCCTCCCACACGGCCGCCGCCTCGTCCGGGGTGAGCTCGCCGCCGACCCGCACCGGTGACTGCCGGGGCACAACCCCCAGCCGGGCTAGCATCATTTTCTGGGCGGCTACCAGCTTGCCCGGCACCAGCTCCAGCACCCTACGCAGGGCGCTGAGTCTAGCCTGGGCGGCCTCACGCTCCGGTCCCTGGCTTGCACGGTACACCGCCAGCACGGCGGCGGGAAAGACGTTGGCGCAGGCCGTCACCGACCCTGCCGCCCCGCCGTCCACGGCCGCCGCCACTAAGTGGTCGCTGCCCACCAGTAGTCGCAGGCCCGGCCGCGCCGCCTGATAGGCCAGGATCAGTTCGGCCTGGCCGCTGGAGTCCTTGATGCCCACAATGCCTGGCTCATCGGCCAGGGTGGCCACCGCCTGGGGGGTCACTTCCGCCGTTACCTGACCGCCCGCTGGCACCGGCACGTTGTACAGTAGGAGTGGCAGCCCGTCTAGCATCTGCACGGCGCTGCGGTAGAACTGCACCACCTCCCTCGCTGCCACGGTTTCCCCGGCGGCGTAGTTTCGAAAAAAGGGGGGCGCCACGAGTACCGCCGCAATGCGCGGGGCCAGCGTTTCCAGCCGGGCCAGCAGGGCCAGGGTCCCCGACGCCGATTCGGGCTTGGTGCCGCCAACAATGACGCGCAGGCCGGTATTGGCCTCCAGCGTGGTGGTCACCAGCTGGTACTTTTCCTCGTCCGACAACTGCCCGTACTCGCCGTTGGTGCCCAGCACCACCACGCCGTCCAGCCCGGCGCCGCGAAGGTAGTCCAGTTGCTGCCGGTAGGCCTCCCAGTCGATGGTGCCGCCGTCAGGGGTGAAAGGTGTGAGGATGGGGGCGTAGGCCCCGGAGAGGTGGGGAGTGGGGGTCATGGGCGAGCCGTCAGGGGACGCCCAAGGCTCAACTCGCCTCTGCGACTTCCGCAAGGCTGCTTCGTGCCTCCTCCAATAGGGGCTGGAAGGCCGGGTCGGCATCGCGCCACAGCTCCAGGAAGCGCCGGTAGTGTCTGGCCGCCTCCTCGGCCTCGCCCAGCCGCTGGTAAATTTCCCTCCTGCCGGAGGTGCGCCACCGGCATCACCGCCCGCTCAAACCCAGAAATCCCTGCCACGGTCTCGTACCAGGGCAGCACCTCCTTGTGGCGGCCAGATGACCCGCATCACCCCGCCCAGGTTGGGCCCTGACGGGCTGGCCATCACCCGGCCGGCTCTGTTTGCGCATCGGCGGTGGTGTGCGGAATAAAGTAGTAGTTCTCCAAGCCCGGTATGCGCCGGACGAGCAGCCCGATATCGTGCTGCACCATGTACAGCGACGGCAGCAGCAGCAGCGTCAGCGGCGTGGCGAACAGGATGCCGTAGCCCAGCGCCAGCGCCATAGGCGCGATAAAGGCATTGTAGCCCCACAGCCCATAGGCGGTAGGCAGCAGCCCCGCCACCGTGGTGATGCTGGTGAGCAGGATGGGCCGCAGCCGCGAGGCCGTACCCTCGGCCACAATGCGCAGGAACTTCTTGTCCGGCTCCATCTGCCGGTGCACATTGATGTGGTTCACCAGGATCAGCGAGTCGTTCACCACCACCCCCATCATCCCGATGACTCCCATGATGGCAAGGAACCCCAGCGGCTGATCGTGCAGCGCAAAGGCCCCGATAATGCCGATCATCCCGAAGGGGATGGCAAACATCACCAGCACCGGCTGGGTCAGCGAATTGAACAGCAGCACCAGCACCAGGTAGATGCCCACCCCGGCCATTGCCATGGCCATCGCCAGGCTCACCATGGACTCCTTCGTCTCCTCCGCCTCGCCCCCTACCACGAAGCGCATGCCGGGCCAGTCATTCGGCAGGTCGAACCGCTCCAGCACCGCCTGGTTGGCCATCAGGGATGTCATGTTGCCCCCCTTCGTCAGGTCTGCCGTCACCCGGATGCCACGGTCGCCGTTGTAGTGAAAGAAACTGGACGGCCCCGGCCCTACCTTGAACTCGGCCACGTCCCGCAGAGGGATGAGGCGCCCCGACCGGTTGGGAATCTGCAGTTGGCCCAGGTAGTCGGGCCGTTGCCGCGCCGCTTCCTCCAGCTGCACGCGGAAACCCACGTCCTCATCGCCATAGCGCACCCGCGTCACTACCTCGCCATCGTAGGCCAGGCGCACGTTCTGGGCAATATCGGCCACCGTCAGGCCCAGCTGTGACAGACGCACGTAGTCCGATCTGATCTCCACCTGCTCCTTGCCCAGCTTGTCATCGCGGTTGATGTCGGTGACCCCCTCCAGGGAGCCCAGGAACGCCACCAGCGAATCGGCCAGCGCCCTGCGCATGCGGTTGTCGTTGCCCACCACCCGGATGGTGATGGGGCTACCCACCGGCGGCCCGCCGGCGTCAATGAAATAGCGCACCACCTCGGGCCCCAGCAGGGCTTCGGTCTGCTCCCGCAGCTGCGCCACGATCTGGTCGGCGGAGCGGGCCCGCTCGTTGTAGGGCGTCAGCGTCACCGAGAGCATGGCCCAGTTCTCACTCTCGCCGGGGGAGAAGGGGGGCCCGCCGCCCCCCGTCTGGCTGCCCACGATGGTCCAGTACGAATCCACCTCGCCCGGCGGCAGGGCGTTGAGGTAGCTCTCCACCTCGTAGACCTGGTCGGAAGTGGCCTCCAGCGACGTGCCCGTCTCAAGTTCCAGTGTGATGTAAAACTGGTCGGCGATGTCGCCGGGAAACAGCACGAATTGCATGTGCCTACCCGCATAGACGAAGGCCCCCACCAGCAGCGCCAGGAAAACCGCCACCACCGCGTAGCGCAGGCGCAGCATGATCACCAGGAAGCGCTGGAACCGCTCCCGCACCGGTACAAACCAGCTGGCCCGGGGCATCTTGCCGGCCTGACCCGCCTGTCTGCGGCCGCCGGTGATGTGGGCGGGCAGGATGGTCAGCACTTCGAAATAGGAAAGGGTCAGCGCCAGTATGATCACCAGGGGGAAGGCCCACATGACCTTGCCCATGATGCCCGACATGAAAAAGAAGGGGCTAAAGGCCAGGGTCGTGGTGATGATGGTGGCCGTCACGGGCCGCAGCACGCCGTGGGTGCCGTTCACCGCCGCGTCCAGGGGCGTATCGCCCTGCTCCTGCCGGGTGGTAATGTTTTCCGCAATGACTATGGCATCGTCCACGATGAGCCCGATGACGATGATCATGCCCAGCAGGGTCACCATGTTGATGGAGGCGCCAAAGAACGGCAATAGGAAGAACACCCCCATGAGCGCCAGTGGAATGCCCATGGCCACCCAGAACGCTGTGCGCAGATTCAGGAAGATGAACAGCACCAGCGTCACCAGCACCAGCCCAATGAGGCCGTTGGCGGTCATGATGCCCAGCAGGCTGCGCACAAAGCGCGACTCGTCGGATGAGTACATGAGCTCCACGCCGGGCGGCATCTTTTCCCGCTCGCTCTCCACCAGCTCCTTCACCGCGTCCACCACCCGGATCACGTCGGCGCTGGCCTTCTTGAAGATGGTGAATCCGATGACCGCCTTGCCGTTCATTCGGAAGCGGGTCTTCTCCGGCTCGAAGCCGTCGCGGATGATGGCTAGATCCTTGACGAGGATGCGCGGCCCCTCAAAGGTAGAGCGTACGATCACGTCGCCTACCTCCTCCGGGTTCCGGAACTGGGCCAGCGTGACGATGCTGCGCTCGCTGGTGTACGACTCGAACGATCCGCCGGTGGCGCGGATGTTGCGCAGGCGGATGGCGGCCACGATCTCCCGGATGGGAATCTGGTGCTGTTCCATGGCCGCCTGTGAGACCTCCACTTTGATCTCACGGGCCAGGTAGCCAGTCTTGTCCACCCCCGAGACCCCCTTGATTCCGGTGAGCTTATCCTCGAACTGCTTGGCCAGCAGCACCAGCTCCCGGTAGGGGAGGTCGCCGGCCATACCCACCCGGATGACCTCGAAGTTCTCCGACTTGATCTCGAAGATGAGCGGCGCTTCGGTCACTTCCGGCGGCAGATCGGTGACCCGCCCTACGGCGTCGCGGATGTCCCGCTTGATCTTCTCCTTGTCCCCGGCGTCGCTGTCCAGCTCGATGTTGATCACCGAGATGTTCTCCAGCGAGTAGGACGTCACCAGGTCCACGCCGTCCACCTGCTCAAGCTCCTTCTCCAGCTTGTTGGTTACGTTCAGTTCCACATCCTCGGGCGACGCCCCCGAGTAGCGCGTGGTCACCACCATCTCGTCCAGGTCGATGGCGGGGAACTGGTCGCGCGTTAGGCGTAGCAGGGCGTTCAGCCCCAGCAGGATGATGGTGAAGGTGAGCAGGTTGGCCAGCAGGTGGCGCTGGGCGAAATAGCGCAGTAGTTCTTTCATGGCCGCCGGTCCTTTCCGATGAAGTCGCCGTCCAGCAGGTCGTCGGTGAGCGCCCGCAGCTGCAGGCCCAGGGCGTGGTAAGTGGCGGCGTTGCGGGTATAGGCCAGCCGGGCCGCCATCTCGTTGTCCTGGCTCTGGATGACGAAGGTCAGTTCGCCCCGGCCGCTGTTGTAGCGCTCCAGCTCGGCGGCGGTCTTGCGCCGGGCCGTCTTGATCTGTTCCTCGTTAAGGGTCATCACTTTCTCCAGTTCTTCAATCTGAATCTTCAGGTTGCGTAGCCCGGCCTCCAGGTCGAGCATGATCTCGTCGCTCTCGAGGGCGTTGCGCCGCAGCTCCAGCCGGCTCTTCTGCACATCGGCCCGGGCGCCCCGGTTCCCCAGGGGGTAGCTGAACTGTAGGAACAGCCCGGCGTCGGTCTTGTCGAATTTAAGCGAGTTGTCAAGCGCTTCGTTGCCGCTTTTCACCGCCAGCTGGGCCACCAGGTTCAGCTGCGGCCGGGTGAGCTCCTCCAGGCCCTGGTGCCGCCGCTCCAGCTGCAGCCGCCGCCTGGCAACCAGCGCCAGCAGGCGGGAGTCGTCCCGCAGGTGCGCCAGCAGTTCGCCGGTCGTGCCGTAGTCCACCCGGGCAAAGAGGTCGAAATCGGGCTTATCCAGCTCCGGGGAGCGCGCCAGCACGGCCAGCTCCGCACCCTTGGCCTTCACCTGCGCCGCTACCAGCAGCAACCCCTGCTCGGCGATGCGCCCCGCGTCCTCGGACCGCAGCACGTCCACCTCGTCCACCAGGTTGGCCCTCCGCTTGCTGCGCACCTGCTCCAGCTGCTGTCGGGTGAGGCGCAGCCGCTCCGCGCTGATGGCCTGCTGCTCGCCCAGGGCCACCCATTCCAGGAACTTGCTCCCCATGCGCAGCAGGAAGGCTTCCTGATTCTCCAGTGCCATCAGCGCCGCCATGTCCACCGAGTACCGGCCCAGGTCGTAGGCCAGCCGGTCCAACGTCCCACGGAAGTTCTGCAGCAGGGGCTGGGTGTAGGCCAGGGCCAGGTCGTGCTGGTAGAACTCCGGCGGCCCGGCTGGTATACTGATATCTCCGAGGACGATATTGGGGATATTCTGGCTGAGAACGTCGCTGGTCCACGACAACGCGAGGCGGCCGCCGGTGCCCCAGATGGCCTTCTCCAGGCTGGTGCCGGCGCGAAATTGGTCCAGCTTCGTGGGGGAGAAGGCCGAGGTGGGCAGGGGCTGGCTGGTGGCGTAGCCCGGCGCGAAGTCAAGCCGCACGTCACGGGCGCCCAGCGCGGCCTCGCGGCTCGCTTCCTCCAGGGCGGGACCCAGGTTTTCCCGGGCGAACAGGGGATGGTTCTCCCGCACCAGGTTCAGGTAGCCCTCCAGGGTGATGGACTGGGCCGGCGCCCCGATGGGACCTCCCAGAATGGTGATCAGTATGAGTAAGCGTGTGGCGCTGCGGTTCATGGTCCCCCTCTCCCAATTGGCCTGCCCCACCAATGGCGGGGTGGCATGCATGTCAGCCCAGAGCTTGGGGTCTACCGCAGGGGGTGGGGCAAGGAATTTCTCAGCCGAAAGGCGGTACCCTCAGCAGCCGCCGGTGCAATGGCGCTGTGGTTCTACAGCCGCACGAAATAGATACCCAGGGGCCAGGGTGGGGATATCGTGGAACATGGGCACTATGTCCTTCAGCGCGATCTGGCAGACGATGAATAGCACCGCCACCGAAGTAGCCTGTTCGGTGCCTCGCCGGGCGTCCCAGCGGCTCTACACCCCGATGACCACCGCCGGCAGGCCCACCACGATGAGCGCCCGGTTGGAGCTGAGGGGTTTGCCGGTGCTCCTGCCACCCTTGGACGGGTCCAGGGTGACGTCATGACCCGTAGTCGCGAGTCGGCTCGTCCGCGCGATGCCCTCCGGCGTGATGTCAAAGACCCAGGCAGGGCCTCCTGCCACGGGGAAGCCCGCGGCCAACAGTACCATGAACAGGCGGCTCACCCACGGCGGCACGCCCACGACCTCGAAGGTGCCATCGATAATCTGCACGATGACGAAGGCGATGCCGCCGTAGAAGGTCGCCACCCGGAACACCCGGCGGCGCTTCAGCTCGGCGAGGAAGTCAGACAGTTGGCTCACGCGGCCTCATGATAGGGGTTGGCGGTCACGGAATGGGGGCATATCCGCAGAAACGGACCGCATATCAAGGGGTTAAGTGGAGGCCAACCCGGTACGCGCCTATGGACAACCGCCGCTGCCGCCCGTAACATTGGCGGCGGGCTCACCCCCCCGCAACGTCACACACCATCAGCGAGAGGTCGTGTCATGGAGAGATTCCTCATCGAGGTGCCCCACGAGGCGGAGGAGCAGGCCTGCATCCAGGCCGTGAAAATCTTTATGGAGACCGGCTCCCACTTCATGACCCACGCCGACTACGGCAGCGTGGACAACGCGCACAAGGCCTGGATGATCGTGGAACTGGAAGACAAGGCGACGGCCTGGGCGATGGTGCCCCCGGCCTACCGCGCCCAGGCGAAAATCATAAAACTCACCACCTACACCTTCAGCGATCTGCAGGAGGTCATGGAGCGCCACGGCAACGGCTAGGCGTGCCGCCGCCTGGTAAGCCCCGTCCCTCTCCATCGGGGCTCGGCATAGCGGGCACGGCACCCGCACCCGAGCAGGGCTCTCCAACCGTCCGTCCGCCCATCTTCATCGGCGGAGCGGGCCGGTCGGCGCCCACCCTCCGGCAGCTGCTGGACTGGCTGGACGAAGAGCAGGGGGTGGAGGAGATCGTGGGACGCTACCAGTCCGGCGGAGTGTCCCTGGACCCGTCACGCCTGGGCGAGTGGCGTCGGGAGCTGCCGGCGGACGAGGTGGCCGCCTTCCACGCCATCGCCGGGGACACGCTGGCCCGGTTCGACTACAGCGACTGACCTCCCCTCCCGGTGGGGCCGCGGAACCCTACGTTAGCAGCGCCAGTTCGGTGGAATAGGTGTATTTTGGGTGCTATCAGGTATGCAAATGTAGATGCCGGTAGGCGTCCCCCGACCATGAGTAGTCCAGCCATATCCACTCAACCCCTGATTTCCCGCTAATGAAGAACAGTGATTGGATCGGTAAATAATTTTGAATTGGGAATGAGTATCTTATTACCCTCGGCTTCAAGTTCAGTATATCGCAGGTTGATAGAAATAACAATACCCTCGTAACCTGATATCTTTATACGGTTTCCTATCTCGAACGGTCGATATAGTAATATGAGGACGCCTGAAAGAAGATTGGAAATAGTATCTTTCAAAGCGAAACCAATTGCGAAACCAACCAACCCGATACCGGCCAGAAGCGCAGATACATTGACACCTAGAGTTCCGAGAGCGGTAACAATCCCAAAGCTAACGAGTGTAATACTGCTGGTACGAGCAAGTAGCGAAGTGAGATTTCTATCAAGTTTCAGTCGCTCGGCATTGTTAGTGATTATTCTCTTTATTATTTTCGCAAGGATAAAGAAAACGAGGAATATTGCTATAACACCGCCCACCCTCGGTGCCCAGAGAGTGGCTCGCTCAAGCAGAGTTTGCACGATATTTCCCATAAATTAATACGCTCTGGTTTTAACTCACCGGAAAACAGCTAACTATTATTTGCGAAGAACAGCTAAATAACCCGAGAATATGATATTCTGCTCATCACCCAGTCGATATTACATATCAAGGTCGGAGACATCAAACATTATGAACTGTAATCAAATTACCTGGTTGTAGGGTGGACGGCGTCAACGGAATTTGGGCTAATTGGGTCTAAGACTAAGCGAAACATTTTGCGTTTCCATGGTTTAGGTCATGCATCATCTGCAGCTTTTTACACCTGACCACTTTGCCCTTCCCCAGGCTCGGGTCACCCCGCTGGACGCCGGCCAGTCTCCTTGGACAGTCGGGCATCCGAATGCCCGGGGCCAAGGCCGAAACGCCCAGTGGCAGCCTAGGCCCCCTAGATCTTCAGGGCCAAGACCTGGTGCTCGGCGTCCCAGGTGGGGGCGCCCTTGCGGCGCTCGCTCAAGGTAATACCAAAGGCCTGCAGAAACGGCTTGCCGTTCACGCGGTAGGCCCCCTTCTGCTTGCCGATGACGGTGAGCTTCAGCGCGTCCCGGGTCTTGTACTTCTTGGGGCGTAGGCCGATCTTGCGGGCGTCGGCGTCGTAGAACAGCTCCACGTGGGTGGCCCCTTTCAGGTGCTCCACGTAGGCCGCCCGGTTGACGGAGATCATTCCCGATGGGGAAACGGTGACGCTGGGGGGCCGAGGAGTCTTCTTGCGCCCGGCGCCGGGGCGGTATTTGTTGTAGCTCATGGTAGGATCTCTTCCTGCTGAAAGGGTTGGTTCTTTACAGCCAGAAGTTACGGCCCCGAGGGGGGCGCGGGGGGCGTTTCACCCCGCCGGAACTTGTCCCGATACTTCGGGAGGCGGTGGGCTTTGGCCCCCCTAGGTTTGGCCCCTCCCGCGGCGATAAATTCGGCCCACCAACAACCCGAAAGGAGCCGCCCTATGGCTGACAGTGTCTACAAAGTCGTCGAACTGGTGGGGACCAGCACCACCTCTTGGGAGGAGGCCGCCAAAAGCGCCGTCAAGGCCGCCGGCAAGAGCCTGCGGGACCTGCGCATTGCCGAGGTGAGCAAGCTCGATCTGAAGGTGGGGGAAGGCGGCGCCATCGTCTTCCGCGCCCGGGTGAACCTCTCCTTCAAGGTCAAGGCCACCTAGCCCCGCCCTCATGGCCGGCGCGCCCTTGCCCCGCCAGCGGCGGCGGCCCCGCTCTGTCCTCCTGCTGGGGGCCACCGGACTGGTGGGGGGCCACTGCCTCAGCCAGCTGCTGGCGAGCCCCGCCTTTCGCCGGGTCACCGTGCTGGCCCGCCGCCCTGGTGAGTCTGCCCACCCCGACCTGGACTGGCAGGTGACCGACTTCGACGCGCTGGAGGAGCACGCTGCCTGCTTCGCCGTGGACGCCGTCTTCTGTTGCCTGGGCACCACCCGGGCCAAAGCCGGCTCGGCCACGGCCTTCCGCCGGGTGGACCACGACTACCCCCTCGCATCCGCGCGCCTGGCTGCCGGGCAGGGAGCCGGCCAGTTCCTGCTGGTGAGCGCCCTGGGGGCCAACCCTCGCTCCCGCCTGCTCTATTCCCGCACCAAGGGCCAACTGGAGGCCGCCCTCCGCGACCTGCCCCTGGCCGCCGTCCACATCTTCCGTCCCAGTTTCCTCATGGGTGAGCGCACCGAATCCCGGCCCGGTGAGCGCGTCGGCCTCGCCCTGATGCGGGTCGTCACCCCCCTGTTGCTCGGTCCCCTGAGGCGCTGGCGCGCCATCCACGCGGCCACGCTGGCCCGGGCCATGCTCCGCCGGGCCGCGGAAGCCAGCCCTGGCTACCACGTCCTGCCATCGGACGAAATCGAGCGGCTGGGAGCGCAGCCATAGACGCGCTGTTGTCCCGCCAGCGGCGGTGGCAGCGTTCCGACTTTCCCGCCGTCACACGCGCGCAGATGGCCGCACTGGATCGCGCCATGCTGGGCCAACTCCACATTGCCCTGCCCATGATGATGGAGCACGCCGGACGGGCCCTGGCCGGGCTGGCCACAGAACGCTTCCTGGACGGTGATCCCCTCGGCAAACGGGTCACCGTGCTGGCGGGTAAGGGGGGCAACGGCGGAGGCGCCCTGACTGCCGCCCGGAACTTGGTCAACTGGGGGGCGGCGGTCCAGGTGGTACTAACCCACGGCGACCACGACCTGTCGGAGGTGACGGCCCTACAACTGGACATCTGCCGCCGCCTGGGCCTGCCCATTGCCGGGGCCGGTGAAGTGGAGTCGCTCCCCGCCGGCCCACTGATCCTCGATGGCTTGGTGGGCTACAGCCTGTCGGGCCCGCCCCGTGCCGCCGCCGCCGACTTGGTGCGCTGGGCCAACGGACAGCCCGCCCCCACACTAGCCCTGGACCTGCCCACCGGGCTGGATGCCGACACCGGCCAGCCCTTCGACCCCACCACCGTGGCCGCCGCCACCCTGACCCTCGCGCTGCCCAAGGTGGGCCTCACCGCCCCGGGGGCAGGGGACTACGTGGGGGAACTCTACCTGGCGGATATCGGCGTGCCGCCGTCGCTGGTGCAGGAGATTGTGCCGGAGGCGGGAGCGGTGCCACCCTTCAGCAACGGGGGCGTGCTCAGGCTGGGGTA
>JADFSS010000053.1:351-14804 GCA_022560655.1 Candidatus Neomarinimicrobiota bacterium | reverse complement strand
TCAATCACGCTGGTGATGTCCGCAATGCGCCGCGACGACAGTGCGATACCGTCCATGGTGCCCACCACACGATCCACAGCGTCACGGCCGCGCTGGGCAATACTGCTGGCATCCGTGGCCAGGGTGCTGGCCTGCACAGCCGCATCAGCACTGTGCCGCACGGTGGCCAGGAGTTCCTCCATGCTCGCAGCGATCTCTTCAAGGTTGGAGGCCGTCTGTTCGGTGCGCTGGGACAGGTCCATGTTGCCAGTGGCCACCTCGGCCGACGCGACCTGGATGCTCTCCGCCGACTCTCGGACCTGCCCGACGATGCCGGCCAGCGAGCGTTGCATGGTCGACAACGCCTGCATCATCTCGGCCGACTCGTCGCTGCCCTGCACCTCCAGCGTGCGCGACAGGTCACCGCTGGCCATGTTCTCGGCAAAGCCCTTGGCGCGCAGCAGCGGCTCGATGATGGAGCGCGAGATCTTGAACGCCAGCAGGCCGCCCACCACCACGCACACCCCGAAGGTCACGATGAGGCCGGCGAACAGGCCCGAGACCAGGCCGGTAACCTGCGCGAAGAGATCGTCGCCCCGCTTCTTCAGGTCGGCAGACATGGCGTCCGATTCGGGAGTGGAAACCGGGAAATCCTCGTAGGTCTCCGCCGGTGGATTCAGGAGAGTTCGATTACCGGTGAACTGCCAGATATAGCGGTCGAAGGAGCCGAACTCGTCCTGCAGCACAAGGAAGGCCTGGGCGTTGGTGATGGCGGCGCCCACCTTGGCGCGGTTGCGGATGATGCCGGCGTCATTCAGGAGCCGCTGGCGATCCTGCTCCGCGTACGCGGCGATCTTTTTCACATCGAAGTTGTGGAAGGCCTTGCGGAAGCCCTCCCGCTTGTGCAGGATGGTGCGCCACGACAGGCCGGCCTGAAAGTTGTCCAGCAGGAGGAACTCGAAGAGGGCGCGGTCGTCGTGCAGGGGCCGGCCCCACTCGGTGTCGTGGTAGGCCTCCATGAGGGGGTCGCCGTCGCCCCAGCAGCGGGTGGGGGTGGTCATGGGTGTCCTCCGTTATCCTGCAGCCGCTCCTGCACCTTTTCGCTGCGCAGTTCCTTTAAGGCGTCGGCGGCGATCCACCGGGCGGTGGGGCTGTTCATTGCCGCCAGGTCCTCGGCGACGGCGATGGCCCGGGCGTTGAGGGCGGGGTTGCGTTTGCCGATCTGCCGCAGGGCCCAGTTCACGGCCTTATTCACCATGTTGCGTCGATCGGTGGCCGCCGCCTGGATGCGCTCCAGAAAGGGCTCGTAGGCGTCATCGGGCAAGGGGGACGACTGCAGGGCCAGACCGGCCATGAGGGCAAAGCCGGCGCGGCGCGTGAACTGCGGCTCAGCCCGTGACCAGGCCAGGGCCCGGTTGAGGGCATGCGGCGAGCGGCGGAAGAGCTGGTTGGCCGCGGCGTCGCAGACATCCCAGGAGTCGACATTGGCCACCCAGGCATCCATTTGTTTGGGCGTGAAGGCCTGGGGGTCGGCGATATAAGTGGCCAGGATACGCGCATCCCGGTAGCCGCTGGCCCACAGGGTCAGGGCCAAGGCCTGGTCGCCCTTATAGCGGCGGCTGAGGGCCTTGATGTCGGCGGCCTTGACGCCGAAGGAGCGGGCCGTGCTGATGCCGTAGCGGGCCATGCCGGCGAGATTCTCCGCGCTGCCCAGGGCTTCGAGCTGCTTGATGATCTCGGTGGCGGTCATTTGACTCACAGTCCTGCCTGCAGCTGTAGTTCGAATTCGTCTGACCCAACAGCCTCCGGGTTATACCGGTCGAGATGCCAGTGGGCCGGATTCTGGTGGATGTATGCCCGGATGCGGTTCAATGCGCGATCCGTGCGGACGATGTGTTCATAATAATTGCGTTGCCAGACAGGTTTACCGGGCGTGCCACGGTCCTTCTTGATTCGATGAGTGGCGGCCGATTTGAAAGAGCGGATGATGGTGGGTAGTGACCGTGGGATGGGTCGGCCAAACTGTTCGGTGGTAGAGGCACGGCGCGCCGTGCCCCTACCGTCATCCGTTATCATAACAATTCCATGAAAATGATTCGGCATGACGATGTATTCATCCAGCCGCACGTAGGGCCGCACAGCAGCTGTTCGGAGCCATTCTTTTTCCACCATCTGGCCGAGGGGGTTTAATGCCATGCGCCCATTCACCAGCGTTCCGAACAGTGGGGCCCACCGGTATGTGCAAATGGTCACAAAATACGCTCCGGGTTGGCGGTAGTCATGGCCCTTCAGGCGGACAGAACGGCGGCGCATTTTACGAGCCTCAAGTTGCCTGGCCCTCGTTCCTTAGACCGGCCAGGATCGAAGTTACCAGCTTTGCAAAGGTCCCTTTCACGCGCTGGCCGGTTGCCAGCACTTCCTGGTGGTTCAGGGGCTGGTCGCGGATGCCGGCGGCATAGTTGGTGAGGGCCGAAATAGCTAGTGTGGGCAAGCCCTCCTTGGCCGCAGCGCGAATCTCCGGAACCGTGGACATGCCCACCGCGGCGCCCCCCAGCCGGCGGATGTCGCGTATTTCCGCCGGGGTCTCGAAGCTGGGGCCCAGACACCAGGCGTAGACCCCTTCGCGGAGCGGGACGCCGGCCGTGTGGGCCGCCGCGCGGGCCAACTCCAGGAGCTCGGGCGAGTGGAAGGCGCCGTCGCGCACCTCCGGGGTGGCCAGCCCGTCGATGAAGGTGTAATCGAGGTGGCCGGTGAGCAGCATGAGGTCGCCCACGTTCCAGGCGGTGTTGACGCAACCGGCGGCGTTGGTAATGATGAGCTGGTTCACGCCCAGCCGCGCGAACAGGCGCACGGGCAGGGTCACCGTCTCCAGGGGGTGGCCCTCGTAATAGTGGAAGCGGCCGCGCGCCACAACCACGGGGAGGCCCGCTGTTTCGCCGTAGACCAGCTCGCCCACATGGCCGGGGACGGTTGGCTCGAGGAAGTGGGGAATGTCCCCATAGGGCACTACCAGGGGGTCGGCCAGGGTGTGGGCAAAAGCGCTGAGTCCGGAGCCCAGAATGATGGCCACCTGAGGCGTTTTGGGCAGGCGGGATTTGACGACAGCGGCGGCTTCTTCGGCGAGGTCGGGGGGCATGGCGCAGTAAGTTAGCGGACGGCTGGAGAGGGGACAAGGGGCAGGGCCGGCGCCGCTGGGCGCGTCCGTGCAGGCTTGCCGGGGGCACGCCGGGCAGGTAAGTTTAGCCCGCTTTCGCACCCGACGCGATCATGGAGAACCTGAAGCTCATCGAAAAACTGCACGGCTCCCGGGAGCGCCTTATCCAGGGCATCGAGAAAGTCATTATTGGTCAGCGGGATATTCTGGAGCACCTGTTTCTGGCCCTGTTGTGCCAGGGACATGTGCTGCTGACGGGTGTGCCCGGCCTGGCCAAGACCCTCATCATCAAGACCCTGGCCGAGGCGCTGGACCTCTCCTTCAGTCGTATTCAGTTTACGCCCGACCTGATGCCCTCGGACATCACGGGCACCGAGATTATCCAGGAGACCAAGTCGGGGGGCCGCACGTTCAAGTTCTTCAAGGGGCCCATTTTCGCCCATATCATCCTGGCCGACGAGATTAACCGCACGCCGCCCAAGACGCAGGCGGCCCTCCTGGAGGCCATGCAGGAGCACAAGGTCACGGCGGCGGGCACCAGCTACGCCCTGGACGAACCATTTTTTGTCCTGGCTACGCAGAATCCCATCGAACAGGAGGGCACCTATCCACTGCCGGAAGCGCAGCTGGACAGGTTCATGTTCAATTTGCGTATCGTCTACCCTGCGCGGGAGGATGAAATCCGGATTGTGGAGACCACCACCGGTACCGCCGTCGGTTCGCCGCCGAAAATGGTGAGCCATGAGGACATGCTGGCCTTTCAGCAATTGGTCCGTCAGGTGCCGGTGGCCGAGCACGTGGTGAGTTACGCCGTCGATCTGGTGCGCCGTACGCGGCCGGGGGATGACGGCGAGCCAGAGTTCATCAGGCAGTGGGTAGCCTACGGCGCCGGGCCGCGGGCCAGCCAGTACCTGGTGCTGGGTGCCAAGGCGAGGGCCGCGCTGGATGGCAGGACCACGCCCGATATTGCGGACGTCACGGCGTTGGTCAAGCAGGTGATGCGGCACCGCATCATCCCGAACTTTAACGCGGAGGCCGACGGAATTGACACGGACCAGATTCTCGACAAGTTGCTGGCAACCCGCGCATAGGATGCATTGAGCTAGGCCCACGGGCGCATGGCGAATCTCACGGCCACCTACCTGAACCCCGAGACCGTAGCCCGGCTGGAGAACCTATCACTGCGGGCGCGCCTGATTGTGGAGGGTTTCATCATCGGGCTGCACCGCAGTCCCTACCACGGCTTCTCGGTGGAGTTTGCCGAGCACCGGGCGTATGGCGCCGGGGATGAGATCCGGCACGTGGACTGGAAGCTGTTCGCCAAGACGGACCGGTATTATGTCAAGCAGTTTGAGGAGGAGACCAACCTCAAAAGCTACCTGCTGCTGGACCAGAGTCGGTCCATGAGTTTTGCCTCGGCCGGGGTGAGCAAGCTATCCTACAGCCAGTCCCTGGCGGCGGCCCTGGCTTACCTGATGCTGAATCAGCAGGATGCCATTGGTTTGGCCCTGTTTGATTCCCAGCTGCGCAGCTATCTGGCGCCCAGGGCCCGGGCCAGCCACCTCAACACACTGCTGGGGCAACTGTCGCGGATATCGCCGGGGCCGGAGACGGCCATCGCGCCCGTGCTGCACCAGCTGGCCGAGTCCATCGTCAAGCGGGGCCTCATCGTGCTGATCTCCGATCTATTCGACGACCCCAACGAGGTGCTGCTGGGGCTGAAGCATTTTCGCTACAAGCGGCATGAGGTGATCGTTTTTCACATCCTCGACCCCCAGGAACTGTCCTTTGACTACTCCTCGCGCACCCGCTTCCGGGACATGGAAACGGGCCAGACGATCACCACGGAGCCGTGGCATATCCGGCGGGAGTATCAGCAGCAGATGGAGCAGTTCATCAACACCTTCCGGACCCGTTGCAGACGACACAACATTGATTACGTGCAGATTACCACGGACCGTCCCCTCGACCTGGCGCTGTCGGAATACCTGGTGAAGCGCGGCCGGGTGGGGTAGCCCGATGCAGTGGCGGTGTGGCCGGCCATGAGGCTTAGGGAGCAGGTCGTGGTGGTGACCGGAGCCAACGGGGCCATGGGTTCGGCATTGGTGGAGCATTTGAAAGGCCGGGCGCAGCATGTGGTGGCCTGCATCAGGGGCCCGGAAGTGGATTGGCGTCCCGTTGAAAACAGCCTCAGCTACGTGACCTGCGAGCTCACGGACAGGGTGGCGGTGAACTTTATGGTGGCCGAGATCATCCGGTCGCTGGAGGGGTTTCACGCCTGGATTAACGGTGTGGGGGGCTACGAGTCGAGCGGTCCGGTGGAGGGGGTGCCGCCAGAGGCGTGGCCGCGCATGTTCGATCTGAACTTCATCACCTGCCTCAATGCTTGCCAGGCCATCTTGCCGCTGTTCAAGGAGCAGCAGTTTGGGCGCATCATCAATTTCGGCTCGCTGGCGGGGGAGCAGGGGTTGACCGGGGCGGGTCCCTACGCCATGAGCAAGGCGGCCGTGCATAGCCTCACCATGACGATCGCCCAGGAACTGTCCGGAGGGGTGACGGCCAACCTCATCGTTCCGGCCGTGATTGATACGCCGACTAACCGTAAGGCCATGCCCGATGCCGCCACGGAAAGTTGGACGCCGCCGGAAGAAATCGCGCTGAAGATCGCCGAGATCCTGGATGAGGAGGACGATCCGCCCAACGGCCAGGCGTATTATTTTTAGCGGCGGTCCCAGAGGCAGTTTTTTAGCATAGACAATCCGGGGAGATAGGCGTGCGGCGGCGCAAACTGATCCTGTTCGACATTGACGGCACCCTCATCGCGCCCGGACCGGTACCGCGGGCAGCCCTGGCCGAGGCCATCTCCCAGGCCGTGGGCGAACCCGTCACCCTGACTTTTCTTGATGTGGCCGGCCAAACCGACCCCACCATCATCAGCAACGCGCTGGCACGCTACAGGAACGGGGCGACGCACAGGGACGCTGACGTGCCTCGAATCCTGGAACAGTTCCTGAGGCTGGTGGAGGAGCGCTTGCCGCAGGCCGGGCCCGTGCGGGTATTCCCCGGAGCGGAGGCGCTGGTGCGGGCTTGCGGGGACGAAAATTGGGCCACCGCTCTGCTGACGGGCAACGTGCAACGGGGGGCGCGGTTGAAGCTGGCCGGCACAGGCCTGTGGGATCTGTTCGCGTTCGGGGTATTCGGTGATGACGGCAACACGCGGGAGGACCTGCCGTGGATCGCACGGGAGCGGGCCTGGGACACGTTGCATGAGTCCTTTCGCCCGGTGGATACCGTCATTATCGGCGACACCCCCAACGATGCGCGCATTGCACGGCTGAACGGCAGCGCCAGCCTCATTGTCTGCCGGCGGGCCGGCAGCGAGTGGCGACAGGCGATCAAAGCTGAGGGTCCCACCTGGCTGGTGGACGGCTTCGACGATGTCCCGGCCCTGGTGAACATGATGAAAGGAACGGCAGCGTGACCTACTACTTTTTGCTCCGGATGGTCCACGTATCATTTGTGGTGTTTTACGTGGGTGCGGCAGCCAGCATGGCGATCCTGTGGCTGCAAGCGCGGCGATCCGACGGGGGTGCGGAGGGCATTCCCTCCCTGAATGCCGTGGTAACCGTCGGCCACCGAATCACCCTGACGGCAGGTTCCATCGCTTTGCTGGCGGGCATCCTGATGATCATGGAACGCCCCAGCATCCTCCAGCACGGGGCCGTGTTCATCGTGAAAATTATCCTGGGCGTTATGGCTGTAGGGCTGAGCCATATGGTGCAGGGTCGCGTCAGGCGGTTCCGCGACGGGGCACAGGAGGGAACTGAGCAGCCGGAGGCGGAGAAAAGCGTGGACATGCTCCTGAAACTGGCGCCGGTGCTGGCCCTGGCCACGGTTCTGCTGGGTGTCTTCATTTCGCACGGCTGAGCCATGATCCCCTTTACCAAGGCCCAGGGAGCAGGCAACGATTTCGTGCTGTTTGATGCCCAACGCTGCCCGGACATCATCCGTGACCCCGCCTTCATTCAGCGGGTGTGCAACCGCCACAGGGGGGTTGGGGCCGACGGCGTGATGATCCTATCGCCACCGGAGGATGCGGGGGTGGACATGCACCTGGACTACCATAACGCCGACGGCAGCTGGGAAACCTTCTGCGCCAACGGGACCCGCTGCGCAGTGGCTTTTGCCATCCGGGGAGAGATGGTCAGGCGCCGGGAAATCGTCGTACGAACGGGAGCGGGTGACCACCGTGCGGAGCTGCTGCCGGACGGGCGGGTCCGGCTCCAGATTCTGCCCCCCAGCCACGTCACTGAGCTCATGGAGTTGAACGGCTTCAAGGGGCGGCAGGTGGACTCGGGAGCGCCCCATTTTGTCATTGAGGTGGACGACCTGAGCGAAGCGCTGGTGGCGGCCAACGGCCCAGCCCTGCGCCATCATGCTGCCTTCCAGCCGAGGGGAGTGAACGTGGACTTTTTTCAGCGGATTGACAGCCAGACCCTGAAGGTTATCACCTACGAAAAGGGGGTGGAGTCGGTGATGCTGTCGTGCGCCAGCGGCAGTACGGCGGCCTGCTTCCAGGCGGCCCGTAGCGGGGCGATGAGCAGCCCTATCCGGGTGGTCAACCCGGGCGGGGAGCTGAGCGTAGAGTTCGATGATGGTTGGCGGGAAGTGAGCGTTACCGGTCCGGCGGAACTGGTTTTTGATGCGCAGTTGCCGGATGACTTTTAGCTGCGGCGATGGCCGTTCCAGCGCCCACCAAAGCACTGCGCGTATTACTGGTTACCAGCATGTCGGGCCTGGAGGCTCAACTGCGCAAGCGCAGCCCGCCTGGCGTGGCGTGGTTGCGCACCAAAACCGATCCTGATACCGCCCAAGCCCTGGCCCAAGCGGAGGTGGTGGTCGCCGATCCGCCCCTGGTGGCGTACCATCTGGAAGGGGCCCCCCACCTGAAGTGGTTGCAAGCGACCTATGCCGGGGTCGACAGTCTGCTCCGGGCGGGCGCCCCACGGGACTTTGTACTCACCCGCGTGGAAGGGGCCTTTGGCCCGATGATGGCGGAGTACACCCTGGGACATATCCTCGCCCGGGAGCGGCACCTGCTGGGGCTGTCCCGCTGGCAGGAGAGCCATCAGTGGCAGCCGTCCGGCTACCGGGTGCTTTCGGACCTGACCCTGGGCCTTCTGGGGGTGGGGAGCATCGGTCAGGCGGTGGCCGCTGTGGCCCGAGGGTTTGGCATGACGGTGTGGGGGTTTCGGCGGGGCAGTGGCACGGTGCCCAACGTGGACCGGGTCTTCACCCCGGACCAGCTCGCTGAGTTTCTGGCCGGTGCCGACTACCTGGTCAATATTCTGCCCAGCACGCCCGCCACCCGTGGCCTGCTGTCGGGTGAGGTGTTTAAGGCCTGCCGGCCGGGGACCGTGTTCATCAACATAGGCCGGGGGGACATTGTGGACGAGCACAGCCTGGTGCAGGCGCTGGAGGCCGGCTGGCTGGCCGGGGCGGTGCTGGATGTTTTCGATGCGGAGCCGCTGCCCAAGGACAGCCCGCTGTGGGACCTGCCGGGCGTGACCATCACGCCCCACGTGGCGGCGCTGGGCGCAGCGGGAGCTATTGCCGAGATCGTTGCAGCCAACCTGGCGCGCTACTTGGCGGGTGAGCCGCTCAGGCAGGTGGTGGACTGGGAGCGGGGGTACTGAAAGAAGCGAGTGTACGGTCCTGGAAATGCGATAGAGAGTTTGAACCGTCGGCTAATCCGGCGCCAGACCGGAATTAAATATTCAGCTGTTTGCGAATGAGTCTGTAGAGAGAGTCTTTGATTTCAGAGTGGCGGGGCACCGGCGCCTGCCTTCCGCTTCGAGGGTTGGCATAGATGTCGTGATTCCTGCCGTGGCGCTTCAGGTAGCAACCGGCAGCGCTGAGCTCCTTAACCAGTTCGCGCCTCTTCACGCAAGGTCCAGAGTGATCTCCTTGGTCTTCACTTCACGGCCGGTCTCCGAATCCTGTTCCGCAATCATAAGCTCGTAGGCTTCCTGTATGTTTTCCTCAAGTTCCTGCAAGGATTTTCCCTGGCTGAACACACCTGGCGCTTCCTGGAGCTTGCCCACATACCAACTGTCGTCCCTCCAATATTCCAGGGTAAATTTTCTATTCATCGCATGACCTCCCGCGAAATTATTCAGAATCCCCGCTGCTTGAATTGAGATAATTGATAGTACTTTGCGCAGGTGGGCTTGTCAACGGCTTTCTGGTTTGCACCTCATCAGTGGGGCGGCCCGTTGAGGGGGTATTGAGAGCGGCTGGTCATGGGCTGGCGATGAACATCACAGAGGCAACATCTTGAAAGGGAGATGTCACGTGATAGCAACGCTGAAACTGTCGATGCTGGCCGTGCTGGGAAGGATCATGGCCTGGGGCGGCAAGGCCCGGCTCAGCATGTATCCCGAGGCCGGCCACGACGCCGGGACGGCGACTAACCCGGACCTTTACGACGGGTTCCCAGGGCATTCACTCCAGGGGGCCCGGACGGGCTAGAGGTAGGGCTTGATCTTCAGGAACAGCTGGTAGGTGGCCTCCACGTCCCGCATGACATAGGCCTCCACCGCGTCCAAGTCTCCCCGGTCGATGGCCTCCGCCACGGTCTCGCCGCTGACGTCGCCGCCTTTGGGGGAGGGAATGCCGAAGCTGTGGCAGGCCATATCGAGACTGACGCCTTCCCGGCCCCAACGCGACAGAAACTGCATCACGTCCACGTGGGGATCATAACCGAAACGGCGCAGGTTCATGAAACGGGGATTGTGGATGGGCAGCCCGTGCAGCGCGGCCCGGATCATGAGGAAGGGCACATCAAAGTTGAGGCCGTTGTAGTGCACGAAGCGCAAGTCCTGGGAGGCGGGGTGGTTGACGGTCTCGAAAAAGGCCTGCAGCGTGCCCTCTTCGGTGGGCTCGGCGATGACCTTGTCCTTGGTCTCCTGGCTGGAATCGTGATAGAGGCGCAGACCGATGGCCACGACTCTTCCCAGAAAGGGCGAGATTGAGCGCACGAGCCGCTCCGCCTCGTCCGGGGCCAGGCCACTTTTGCCAATCTCCCGCTCTGTGCGCCTGGCGGCTTCCTCGTTCAACGCAGCGGGCAGATCGGCCACGGGCACCGTCTCGATGTCGAAGATGAGGTAGCGCACCGGTCAGTTGGCGGGCCGCTGCAGGGGGCGCGGGAGCTCAGGGACGCCGGACAGTCAGGTCCTCCACCGTACAGTTGAGGGCGGTAGCCAGCTTCTGAAGCGTATTTTCCCGGGGCTTGATCTTGTTGCCTTCCATGAGGCTGACATGGGTCTGCTTGAGCCCGGTCATATCGGCCAGCTCGGACTGCGTCATGTTGCGAAACAGCCGCCAGCCCTTGATGGGGCTGGTGCGCATGAGCTGAGTGAGTTCGCTTGCTGAGGGCTCCTTTCGCTGGCGGCTGCGCTTGCCCGACCCGGAGCTTTTTTGGTGGCTCTCAAGCTGTTCAAGGAGATTCAGGAAGGCGTGGTAGTCCACCACCGCGAACCGGGGCTTGCCGCGGGAGGAAATAACTTGATAGCTAATCATAATGAATTCGCCGGAATGTTGGGATTATTGGCACTCAATAGTATGGGATTTTTATATAAAATGCAATCATCGGTTAATGATCTGCGTCCTTCGGGACCTCACTCCCTATCAGTGCTCCGGCGTATGTCTAAAGTACTCCCAACAGTGGTCCCGGGCGATTATACTGCGAAGTAGGTCTTTGAGGGCTGATGGGCAATGATCGCCCAGGTAGAATGCTCCGTAACGAGCTGCCCTCCTTTGGTGAGGCTCATACCGATTCTATCGGGCTGCGGCAGGGTGAAGCTGTGGGCCCGAGCCTTCAATCGGGGGCCGGCCTACGGGTTGGCGGTCGGCAACTCGGCGCGGACTTCAGCCACGGCTTCCACGATATGGCTCAAGGCCGGAAAGACTTTGTCCCAGCTGCGGGTTTTCAGACCGCAATCGGGATTGATCCAGATCTGATTTGCCTCCAGGTGCTTGAGATAGATTTGCACCTTGGCCTTGATCTCCGCCTTGCCGGGAATCACGGGACTGTGCACATCGTAGACTCCGGGACCTACCGCGCGGCGATAGCCGTATTGTTCCAGTTCGCGCAGGGTTTCGTCATCGCTACGGGCGTTCTCGATGGAGATAACATCCGCGTTGAGCCGGTCGATGGCCCCCAAAATTTCGCCGAACTTGGCGTAACACATGTGGGTGTGAATCTGGGTCTCCGGCTTGGCTCGACCGGTGGCCAGGCGGAAGGCGTCCACGCTCCAGCTGAGGTATTCGTCCCAGCGCTCGGGCTTGAGGGGGAGGCCTTCCCGCAGGGCAGGCTCGTCCACCTGGATAATCCGGGCGCCGGCGGCCTCCAGATCGGCGATCTCCTCCCGAAGGGCCAGGGCCAGCTGCAGGGTGATCTCCCGGGCGGTGATGTCGGTGCGCGGGTAAGACCAGTTCAGAATGGTCACCGGCCCCGTGAGCATGCCCTTCACGGGCTTGGTGGTGAACGACTGGGCCTTGGCGTACTCCCGCACGGTCATGGGACCCTTGCGTACCACGTCGGCGAAGATGATGGGGGGGCGGACATAGCGGTTACCATAGCTCTGTACCCACCCGTTGTCGGTAAAGGCGAACCCTTTCATTTTTTCGGCGAAATACTCCACCATGTCGGAGCGCTCAAATTCGCCGTGGACCAGCACATCCAGCCCCATGCCCTCCTGGGCCCCGATGGTATAACCGATCCAGGCATCGACGCCCGCCTCGTACTCCGCACGGTTGATCTGCCCCAGTTTGAAGCGCCGCCGGAGACGTCGGACCTCCACGGTTTGGGGGAACGAGCCGATGGTGGTGGTGGGCAGGGGCGGCAGTTTGATCTGCTGGTTGCGCCGTTTACCATAGGGCAGACTGCGCTCGAAATCCCGCGGGGTGAGTCCGTCAATGGTCTTCTGTACGCCGGGCTCGCGGGGGGCAAAGGCTTTGAACCGCTCCCAGGATGCGTCGTAGGCAGACAGCTCGGCACTCAATTGGCCCTCAGCGCCCGCCTGGCCCAGGAGCTGGAGTTCGTGCAGTTTCTCCAGGGCGAAAGCCAGCACATTGCGCAGCTCCTCCGGCAGACCCGTTTCCCGGGCTGCCTCGTAGGGCACGAACTGCAGCGAACAGGACATGCTCAGTCGCAGGGGCGCCTGGCGGGCCAGCGCCTGCACCGTTGCCA
Source organism: Candidatus Neomarinimicrobiota bacterium (assembly GCA_022560655.1). Classification (NCBI taxonomy): domain Bacteria; kingdom Pseudomonadati; phylum Fidelibacterota; species Fidelibacterota bacterium. The sequence continues at coordinate 2,418 of JADFSS010000053.1, read as the reverse complement.
GGGTTTCGCCGGGCCGCAGCTGCCAGACACTGCGACCGTTCAGGATGCCAGCGCCCAGGGTTTTACCCTGCGGCCAACCGTTTGATGCAATCAAGGCGCTGCTGTCGCCGTGGGTGAAATCGAGGGTGAGGGTGTCCACGGGCAGTGCGGCCACCCAGGGATAGGCCGCACCCAGGTCGTCAAAAAAGGTCACCAGATTAATGGGCAGGCCGGCTTGCGCCAGTGTCTCGTAGGTGGAGCTGTAATGCTGCCGATGCTTCTGCGCATCACCCAGGACGAGGGCCGGCTCGTGCATTTGCACCTCCTGCACCCCCAAGCCCTGGAGCTGCCCCAGCAGGTCCTGGTACAGCGGCAGCAGTGCCGCCAGCACGTCGCTGAACGAGCCCTGCACCCGGGCAAGGCGCAACAGGGTAACCGGTCCCAGCACGATAGGCACGGCGCGTTCACCGAGCTCCTTTCGCGCCCTGCGAATGGTGTCCAGGTAGTCGGCGAAGTTGGCTTTTGGCTGAACGTCGGCCTCTACCTCGGGCACCAGGTAGTGGTAGTTGGTGTCAAACCACTTGGTGAGTTCCAGGGCCGGGACACCCTCTTTGCCCCGGGCCATGGCGAAAGTCAGGTCAAGCCCGTCAAGTCCGTGGTAGCGCTTGGGAACCAGCCCCATGCGCAGGGCCCAGTCCAGCACGGGGTCGTAGAGGGTGGCATCACCTACGCCGATATAGTCGATGCCGGCCTCACGTTGGGCCGACCAGGCATCCAGTTCCACGTCGACGAGGGTCTGCAGGAGCGCAGCAGCGTCAATTTTGTCTTTCCAGTAGCGCTCCAAGGCGCGTTTCATTTCCCGCTCGCGCCCGATACGCGGATAGCCCAACGTCTGGGTCTTCAATGCCGACATTTAGCTCTCCCTAAGCTCCCGCCCCGAAATAGCGAGCGACAGTTTAGCACACTGGGAGGGGTGTGTCAATCGAATGGTTAGGCTGGCCGATCTATGTGATTCGGATTTATCGAGGGATGGGGCAATTGGCTTGGATTGCCATATAGGCACGCTATTGCTTGATGGGCCTCAGGCGACTTATGCTGATTTACCGGTTTCTGTGCGCCTTGGACAATCGGTGGGATTTGGGAGGCTTGGGAGGGTCGGGGGGCTTGGGAGGGTCGGGAGGTTTTGGAGGCTCGGGGGGCTTGGGAGGCTTGGGAGGCTCCGGAGGCTCGGGAGAGTCGGAAGAGCCCCTCAGATCCAGTGAGATTAGCGATCTATCCAAAATACTTGTCCACCCCCTACTCTATCTACGTAGATATCGCATTACTGTGTTTCCTGATACCAATTCACCAAGGCAGCCCGCAAGCGACCACTGATTTGGAACGCTGACCGATCCATTTCAGCGATTTTGCTATGAATCCCAGCGATCTGCTTTTGAGTCAAAGAAGCGTAGAGAGCATGGGTTGAATCCACCTTTTGAGCCTCTATGGCTATCTCTAAGAGTTGACTTTCCAGTTCATTAAAGTGGGCTAACGCAGCCTTTTCAAAGGCCGTTATCCTCGCCAACTTCTCCTTCAACAAGTCCAAGCGTTCGTCTTGAGTAAGAGTTGGCACTAGTGTGAGGAGGGTTGATCCGGCTATAATTCCCAATGGAACGATGACCCACTTTTCCGGAGCTGGTTGAATACCTGTATATATTGCATTGGCTAATGCGGCCCCCCCACCCATTCTTATGAATAGATTTCTTTTCGCGGACCGGCAGGCCCGTCGCGCATCTATTTCCCTCGCAATGGCTTGTCTCATTTGGGCGCAATGGTTGTATGTTCTCACCCATTGGAGGGCAAGCTGATTGCTATAACTCTTTATGTATTTTGTTGCAGGCACCAATACGATCGTATTTGCCGTGTCTGGCCTAATTGTAGTGAGGGAGAATGGATTGATATCCGAGCAAACCGAACGAAACCTTGTTGAAGAGCATCCAGTAGTTAAGAACAGAACTATTCCCAAGACCAAGCCGATGTTTGGACTTCTCAGGATTAGTCTTGGATACCTTACTCTTCATGTTGGAACCAATTATCATACGACGTCTA